>CBFHHI010000001.1:0-70231 GCA_965655675.1 Methylophilaceae bacterium
TCAGGCTTTGCCTCATAAGGAGCGAAATTAATATTTGGTGTTGTTTTTGCCATGACGTGTCCGAAAAACTACTTAAAAAAACAAAATTGATAATAATTAATCGCGCGAGTTTACACTGATTATTTGCGATATGCAAAGCCTTAGCGTTGATAAGCTAGTTTCTTGCCTCGTTAAGCTCTAGCGCGAGTAAGGTATTTTCCATTAAAGTGGCCACCGTCATAGGTCCAACGCCTCCTGGCACCGGTGTGATGTAGCTTGCACGCTCTTTGGCGGTAGCAAAATCCACATCGCCACTGAGCGAACCGTCTGCTAATCGATTAATGCCAATATCAATTACGATAGCACCTGACTTTATCCACTCGCCTTTGATTAAACCCGCCTTACCAGCCGCAGCAACAACTAAATCTGCTTTTCTTATTTGTCCCTCTAAATCTTTGGTGTGACGATGGCAACTCGTAATTGTGGCGCCTGCTAGCATTAATTCTAAAGCCATTGGTCTACCTACATGGTTAGAAACACCCACAATCACAGCATCCAAACCCATGGGGTTAATATTACTTGCTGCTAGCATCTTAATCACACCAAATGGTGTACAAGAGCGCAATGTAGGCTTACGCACGGCTAATCTGCCAATATTGTATGGATGGAAACCATCGACATCTTTATTAACATCAATATGCTCAATCAGTACATCCTCATCAATATGATCAGGTAATGGTGATTGCACCAAAATACCATCCACGCCTTTATCATGATTAAGCTGTTTAACAAGCGTTAGTAACTCAGCTTCTGTAGTGGTGGCGGGCAAATCATACGAAAGAGAGGTAATGCCAACTTTTTCGCAAGCCAAACGCTTATTGCGCACATAGAGAGCAGAAGCAGGGTCAGCACCAACCAAAACCACAGCTAGACAAGGTGCACGTTTACCAGCAGTCATGCGATCTGAAATACGAGATTTAATACTATCGAGTAATTTGGCGGAGATAACTTTGCCATCAATGATTTGCGCAGACATGAAAGTGTTTCACAGAAATGTTGAAATAATTACGCATTTTAGCATATTTGATTTGACCAAATGCGCATATTCCAGTATATTTCTGCCTCTTCGGCGTGTAGCGTAGCCTGGTAGCGCGCCTGCTTTGGGAGCAGGATGTCGGGAGTTCGAATCTCTCCACGCCGACCACTTTTTTGGTCATTGCCCGTAACAGCGATATATCGTCACGTGTAACTAAATCTGCCCGTAGCTCAACCGGATAGAGCACCAGCCTTCTAAGCTGGGGGTTACAGGTTCGATTCCTGTCGGGCAGGCCATTTTTAGTCTCTATGGTGGCTGTAGCTCAGCTGGTAGAGCCCTGGATTGTGATTCCAGTTGTCGTGGGTTCGAGCCCCATCAGCCACCCCATCTTTTATCTCTTACAATATGTAATGTGTTTTGCTTGTTGTATCGTTAAACTTTTTTATTCCTTTGCCGTAGATAGCTTTATCGAATATAGATAAATGGTAGGCTGGTGATGAAATTGATTGGCGGATTATTACAACATATTTTTTCTGTCATGAAGCTACAGCATGATGGCTCTGGGTTGCCGACTCAATTTGCATCTGCCTGCTTATTTTTTTGTATCTATGGCTTATTGGTTGTTGGAAACAATTTTTTGGCTGGTACAGTTAATCTAGGTATGTGTTGTTCGCTTATGTTGATTGCTTTTGTTTATACGCTTGTACTTCGCAATCAAATCACAGGTTTGATTATCTTAATTGGCATTACCTCAAATCTGCTTTCATTATTCCTTTTGCAATTTGGTGCTTTGGCTGATTGGCAGCAATTGATGTTATCCATAATGGAATATTTGATGGTGTTTGGTGCATTGACGAATGTCATTAAAAGTCATATCAAATTGCATTAAAGCGTTTATTCAATCAATTCATTTTTTATTCTGCATTTTCTATCACTTCAAACGGTTATCGAAAATCCATTTTGTTGGTATTGAAGCAAATGGCGATAGCGGTTATAGTGTTTCTCAATAAGAAGTAATAAGAAATAACAATAAGAAGAATAGGAAGTGTATGCAAGATTTTTTGTGCCTAGCGATTGCTGGTGCGCGCATGCGGTGTGCGCGAATAATATTAAAGAGCGATGTTGATGTTTCTATCATTAACAGATTGCTGTTGCTTTTGGTCAGTTTTGTCACCGTGGCTTGCACACATCAATCGAGTGTGCTGCCTTCAGAGGGACATATTGACGCCAAATTATCGTTACCGACCATCTATCAACAAACACCCGCGCCGATTATTGCAGATGCAATAGATAGCCCAACTCTTGATTTACCCGACATAACGCTTGCGCAA
The DNA here is from genome assembly GCA_965655675.1 of Methylophilaceae bacterium. Taxonomy (GTDB): domain Bacteria; phylum Pseudomonadota; class Gammaproteobacteria; order Burkholderiales; family Methylophilaceae. The sequence continues at coordinate 2,347 of CBFHHI010000001.1, forward strand.
ATGCAAGCTGCGCCAAATCGGCATACTTACAGTGTGGTGGTGAATGAGGTGCCAGTCAAAGAGGTGTTATATGCGTTAATACGTGACACCAAGATGAATGCAGATATCAGTCCTTTGATACAGGGACTTGTTACCATGAATGCCATTAATCAGACGTTGCCTGTGATTTTAGAGCGGTTGGCAAGGCAGGTTGATCTGACCTATCAGATGCTTGGCGATGTGCTTTATATTGCGCCTGATCAGCCAGAGCTTAGGCTATATCAAGTTGATTATGTGAATATGGCGCGTGATACTAAAAGTTTTATTGGCTCGGCGACCGAAATATCGAGTACTGGTCAAAGTGCAAGTACTGGCAGAGATGGACAATCGAGTGTGGTGAGCACTGCTGGCAATGGCGCTAATAATAGCTCACGCACTACGGTTGCTAGTGAATCAAAAAATCATTTATGGGAATCGTTAATATCAAATATTAAAGATTTGTTAGCAGAGGCTGACAAAGAAGTCATTGTAAAGCGCTATGGCACATTAGCGCCAGACAGCGAGCTGGCTGAAAGTGTGCAGAATAAAATAAAAGATAGTGAGCGCGATAAACAGCGTTTGGAGTATAAAACGCTTTTGGCAGCCAATGTTATTGGGAATGCAGAGACGGGTGTGATTAGTGTACGTGCCACCAATAAACAGCATCAGAAGGTACAGGCGTTTATTGATTTGGTGATGCAGCGCGCCAATAAGCAAGTGTTGATTGAAGCAACTATTGTTGAGGTGCAGTTAAGTGATAGTTTTCAGGCGGGCATTGATTGGAGTCGACTCAACAACACGGCGAGCAATAGCGGTTTTGTATTTGGTCAAAGCCTTGGTTCAAAAGGCATTCACTTTAATGCCGCTACGGGGGCATTAACTGCAGGCGAACAGAATGCATTGGGCGTGCAATCTAATGCGGGTCTTGTGGCAGGTTATATTAATCCTCTGAGTTCGATTGGTAATATTGCAGCCTCCATTACCCTGTTGAAAAAGTTTGGCAATACTAAGGTATTGTCTAGCCCTAAATTGATGGTGCTGAATAACCAAACAGCGGTGTTGAAGGTGGTGAATAATATTGTGTATTTTACCGTCCAAGCACAACAGTCGCAAAACGGATTAGGTGGTACAGTGCTATCTACTGTAACCACAACACCGAACACTGTGCCTGTAGGCGTGGTGATGAGTGTAACGCCGCAGATTAATCATTTGGAGAATGTCAGTATTAATGTGAGACCAACCATTTCAAGTGTGGTTGGGTTTAAACAAGACCCTAATCCTAATTTAACCATTCCCAGTTTAATTCCAGAAATACAAGTACGCGAGATGGAGTCTGTATTACAGATTAATAGCGGCAATACGGCTGTGTTAGGTGGTTTGATGCAGGACGAAATTCAGCGTAATACCGACAAAATACCAGGTATATCGAATGTACCTATCCTTGGGCAGGCCTTTATTGGTCAAGATGCTGCTAACCGTAAAACAGAGTTGGTTATTTTTTTGCGACCGACTGTTATTCAAAATGCTAGCTTAAACGATAAAGCGCTCGCTTCATTTAAGCAGTATCTGCCTTCAAAGCAATTAGAAAAAGCAATAGAAGAAGCTAATACGCCCACCCCTGAGTTAAACGTAGGTGAGTAAATAATGATAAAAGAAATAGCTAAAATGCGGATGGGTGAGCAGATGGTCATGCAGGGTTTGATTACGCAGGATCAACTGCGTATTGCCCTGATTGAGCAGGTGCAACATCAATTGCCATTAGGCCAGCAATTAGTGCGGTTGGGGTTTCTCTCCGACATTATTGTGCGTGATTTAATCGCCCATCGTCTAGGCCAGGAAACGATAGACTTGAGTACAGTTGTTGCTGATGATGAGGCATTGACGATGGTGCCAGAGCTGTTTGCAAGAAGACATCACTTATTGCCAGTGGCGTATGAGGCGTCAATCAATACGCTCACTGTTGCTATGACGGATCTTTTAAATGTGGTCGCTCTTGATCAATTACATGCAATGCTAAGTAATCAAACTCAGATCAGGCCAGCATTGGCAGCAGCAGCGCAATTGGAGGCCGCCATTGATCAATTTTATCATTATGAGCTGTCGGTTGATGGTATTTTGCGTGAAATTGAAACGGGAGAGATTGACTACCAAAGCCTACACGAAAATGGCAATACCTATACCCAACCAGTGGTGAGATTGGTTGGTGCTTTGTTGATGGATGCAGTGAAAAAACGAGCGTCAGATATTCATTTTGAACCTGAGGCTGCGTTCTTGCGTATTCGCTACCGAATCGATGGTGTGTTGCAACAGGTGCGCAGTTTGCATAAAAGCCATTGGCCTAGCATTGCCGTACGCTTAAAAGTGATGAGTGGTATGGATATTACTGAAACGCGTTCCGCACAAGATGGGCGATTAAACATGCATTTATGCGGTCGTCCAATTGATTTTAGGGTGTCTACCCACCCAATTATTCATGGTGAGAATATTGTCTTACGTGTGTTAGATAGAGAACAAACGCTCATGTCGATTACAAAAATGGGGTTGGAGCCGACAATGCAAGAGAAGTTGCAATTAATGTTGTCGCGACCTGAAGGTATTCTGATTGTGACAGGGCCAACGGGCAGCGGTAAAACAACAACATTATATTCATTGCTAGCCCAAAAAAATACTGAGGCCGTCAATATCATGACCTTGGAGGATCCCGTAGAACATCCTATTGGATTGATGCGGCAAACATCGGTGAATGAGGCCAATAAAGTTGATTTTGCGAATGGTATTCGTTCGATTATGCGACAAGATCCAGACATTATTTTAGTCGGTGAGGTGCGTGATGAAGAGACCGCAAAGATGGCATTTCGTGCAGCCATGACAGGCCATCAAGTGTTCACCACCTTGCATACACATTCGGCTTTAGGTGTTTTTTCTCGATTAGTCGATATGGGTATTTCACATGAAATGATGGTGGGCAATATGATTGGGGTGATTGCTCAGCGCTTGGTACGTCAATTATGCTCCCATTGTAAATTAATCAGCAAGCCAACATTAGCAGAAAAAAAAGTACTGCGTTTGTTGATAGATGACAACATTGATATCTTTAAAGCACAAGGCTGCCCTCATTGCGCGTCAACGGGCTATCGTGGACGCATCGTGATGATGGAGCTATTGCGAATGGATGACGAGATGGATGCATTAATTGCGCGTCGTGCCAATGTGAGTGAGTTAAGCGCATTGGCAAAAGAGAAAGGCTTTATTGGTTTGGCGCAAGATGGTTTGCGTTTAGTGTTAGCAGGTGTTACTAGCCTTGAGGAGGTAATGCGCGTTGTTAACCTTACCTCGCGAGTTGAATAAGGTGACAGTATGGAAACTTTTCAATATCGTGCAATTGACCAAGTTGGGAAACAGATAAAGGGCCGTATGGAGGCGCATAATGTTGCCGATTTAGAAGCCCGCCTGCATCGAATGGGTTTGGATTTAACAATCGTTAAACCAACTAAACAGTCTAGTGTTAATTACACAAAGCACAAGGTGAGTCAGCGTGATCTAGTGCTATTTTGTTTTCAATTAGAGCAGTTGATTACCGCAGGCGTGCCTATGCTAGAAGGCTTGAGTGATTTAAAAGAAACAACAGAAAGTGCGTATTTTAAGAAAGTGTTAGGTGCGGTTTATACCAGTGTAGAAGGGGGAAAAACATTATCACAAGCGCTTGCCGCACATACTGATATATTCGATGAGGTTTTTATTCATATGGTTCGTGCAGGCGAGCAGACTGGTGAGTTGCCAGTAGTATTTAATCATCTATGTCAGACATTAAAGTGGCAAGATGGCTTACAAGCACAACTCAAACGTTTACTCATCTACCCAATATTCATCTTTATTGTCGTGATGGCGGCAGTTACTTTTTTAATGATTTTTCTGGTGCCAGAACTCATTAAGTTTATGGCTAGTACTGGGCAAGCGCTACCCTGGAATACCAAAATGCTCGTGTTTATTTCGGGGGCTTTTGTTGATTACTGGTGGCTGATGATTGCCCTGCCCACGCTAGTAATCATCATAGTGGCCATTTGGATGAATAGGAGTGAGAATGCACGATATACAGCTGATAGTATCAAGCTGAACTTGCCGATACTGGGTGACATATTGAATAAAATCATGATGGCACGATTTGCACGTTACTTTGCTTTGATGTATCGAACGGGTATCCCTATTTTGACAGCGATTAAGATGTGTGAAGACATCGTTGGCAATCGCGTTATTGCCAAAGCATTACATGGTATTCATGACAGTATTCATGCAGGTCATCGCATGAGTGATAGTTTTAAAGAAGCAGGTTTGTTTCCATCGCTTGTTATCAGAATGATAACGGTTGGTGAGCGCTCTGGGGCGCTTGATCAAGCGTTAGAGCATATTAGTTATTTTTACGATAGGGATGTTGAGGAGCGATTACAAAAAATGCTCACGATGCTAGAGCCGGCGCTCACAGTTATTTTAGGCCTTGTTTTACTCTTTATTATGGCGTCTGTGCTTGGCCCTGTTTACCAATCTTTTAGTCAAATGCAGTTGTAAATGCTGACCATACGTCAAAAAATAATTGTCTATGTGACCAAGCAAACGCTGATGGCGAGTCTTTGGTATGGAGAACAGTATCAGTCACATCAGATTTTTGAAAATCAATTGGCAGGACATATTGCATTTAGGCAATATCTATTGCGGCACAAGCAAGTCATTATTTATTTGGTGATTGATGCGGTTGAGGAAGAATATCAATTAGAAGCATTGCCGAAGGTCCCCGCATCCGCAAGGCGGGAAATGTTGGCGCGGAAATTAGCCCAATTTAGTCGTAACAGTGTGTATAAAACGGCATGGTTTATGCGGCAAGAGACGACCACTCGTAAAGATAGCCTCTTTGTTTTGCTCTCGTTAACCAATACCCAGTTTTTGCAAGAGTGGGTAGAGATATTGCAATCTACACAGGCACTATTAGCTGGTGTATTGACGTTGCCAATGCTCAGCCAAATCATGGTGCGTCAAATGAAAATCACCACACCAGCGTTGTTGATTTGCGAGCGACTTTCTTCTGGGTTCCGACAAACTTATTTACAAGATGATCGCCTGCGTATCAGTCGATTAACACCAATAGAACATAGGCAGAACACGCATTTGACAGATTTTTATGTCGCAGAAATTGAAAAAATGCGTGTGTACTTACTCAGTCAGCGCATCGCTAGCAATGCGACTATTGTGCAGATACTGTTGTTTAGTGATCAGGTCGAAAGTCATGCGATTGCAGCAATGCTGGCGCAACAAGGGGTTGAATGTAGCATCGCTAATCGGCATGGTGATATGGACAGTCATCATTTGCAACCCGACGATCTCGTAATGTATCCAGAGTTGCATTATTTGCAACGGCTGAAAGTCAATGATTTGCCAGTCAATTTTGCTCCAGTTGCGATCACAAAAGCGTACCGACTCAGGCAGTTGAGGCGAAAACTTGATGTGTTTGCGGCACTCTTAATGTTGATTGGTTTGTGTATAGCGCTATATTTTTTGGTATTGGGTTTGATGGAAAATGAACAGATAGCTGCTTTTAAAAAGCAGACTGATGCTTTATTGGAACAGCAAGCGTTGATTGTGAAACGCCATCCTGATGCAATCATGTCCGCTGCTGAACTCAAGTCGGTAGTGACTGTTGCAGAAATGGTGAGTCAGCAATCGCCTATCATGTTGATGCAAATCATCAGTGCGGCGTTAGCTGATATGCCTGAGGTTTCGATTAGTCGCATAAGGTGGCTGCAGAGTGACGCTCGCAATATAGCGGATGATGATGGCGGTGTGTTTGAAAAACAAGCCAATATTGAAAATAAGTCATCTCAAGCCTTGCTACCAATTGGGTTTCTAAGCGGTTATATCAATCCACCTATAAACGATTATCAGCAAGCGTTAGATAGTCTAAATAGATTGCTAACGCAGCTGCGTGCAGATAAGCGTGTGCGGACGGTGGTGATGGTGCAAACGCCTACAGGCGCGAAATTGACAGAAGGTAGTACGAGTCATGAGCTTATTGTTGAGCCTGCGCTACTGACATTCACCTTAAAAATAGCACTGCATCCGATGATTGGTGGCGAGCGTGATTAAAACCTTAATCACGCACTGGGGTATATTACGGATACCAATCATTCGCTTGGGGCTTGTCATGGTCACAGTTTGCCTGCTTATCGGCTATGCCTATGACTACCAAGCTGAACAGTATGCCTTATTAAAAAATGTAGAAATTGGCTACACTGATGCGCAGCATAAGCTGCAATTGACCAAACAATCGCAGCAAGATGTTGCGCAGTATTTGCCAAAATATCAACATTTGCAAGCTATCGGTTTTATTGGTGAAGAACGGCGAAATCAATGGGTTGCGCGTTTGCATCAAGTAGCCACCCAATATCAGCTACTGACTGTCGATTATGAGATAGCGCCACCAACTGCTTATCAGCCAGCTTTTGTATCCAATTTGGGCAATCACCAGATGTATCGCTCGGAAATGACATTGCAATGGGGTTTGTTGCATGAGGGGGATTTTATTCATTTGCTAGCCGAGTTGCGTGAAGGAACATCGCCTTTTATGGTCAGAGAGTGCGAAATAAGTGTAGTGCCTGATGCTGGAATAAACGCCAGAGCAACCAATGCAACGGTAATCAATGCGATTGAAATAAATAACCAACCTTTGCCACAACATTTGGCTGCCAAGTGCACCATTGATTGGCTAACGATACAAGCGCCGTTGAAAGGCAATATTGAATGCGTTATTTGTTAGTAATGTTATTTTTGTACCTAGTTTGGATGCCTTTGGTTAGGGCGGAGGATGACATAGGCAGACTTTTTTTTACACCAGAGCAGCGTCAGCATTTAGAGCGTTTAAGGCTGGATAAACAACAGCCTTCTGATACAGCTGCAGCAGAGTCTGATGCTGTTCTACCTTTGTTGCCAGTATTGCCGGAGCAGAGCATTCAAGGTTATGTGAAACGTAATGATGCAAAGCGCAGCACGATATGGCTCAATGGTAAACCCGCACAGCGTGATGCCAATCATGTGCCTGAATAGACAGCAAGTTGAAAAAGGCGCTGCGCTTATCATGCTGTTATTCATCATAGGATTGAGCGTAACCAGCTACTTGTTGCAAGCTGCTCATCCTACTGCGCTACAACGTGAGCGAGCACAACAAACAATGCAATCACTGGGGGCGGCTAAACAAGCTTTATTAGCTTGGGCAGTCAATAATTCGGTTAATTTAGGGCAACTGCCATTTCCTGATAGAGCGCGTGGCGGAGGATATGATGGTTTTAGTGACTGTAGCCCATCAGGCACACCATTTAATGATCCTGCCAGTTATCGCTTATTAATCGGTCAGTTGCCTGTGTATGGGCAAACACCGCCATGTGTTGGACAGCAAGTTGGCTTGGGCTTAGATAACAATGATTATCTAGAAAATAGGCTATGGTATGCAGTGTCAAGAAATGTGGTGCATCAGTATGAATATTTATCCACCGACTCACGTAGTGAGCCAGTGATTAATCCTGACATGATTCTTCACCCCAATTACCCATGGTTGAAAGTATTAGATCACAATGGGCAGCTGATTTCAGACCGTGTTGCTGCGGTAATTATTGCACAAGGTGACAATCTAGGATTGCAAAATAGGGCTGAGGGCGCGAGCCCAGATCAATTTTTAGACACGATTGTTAAACAGGGCATCTTGTATGCTAATAGTGATTATGACCAAGCAGATGAAGATTTTGTGATGGGCCTTAGTTCTGAGAGTGTTGGTGTACAAGATGCGACTGTGAGGCACCCCTATTTGTTTAATGATCGGTTGGTCTATATTACAGCTGATGAGCTGATACAAGCGATTAACAAAAGAGTGATGGCAGAAAGTAAGTGGTTACTCAATGCTTACGAACGCACCAATGGTTTTTTCCCAAATGCAGCAGATTTGCACACGACAACGATACACAGCAACGACTATATAGCTGGCAATAATCAGACCGGATTTGTGCCATTTGATGTAACAGATCGCTGCCAATGTGAAAGTGTGGAGCGTTGTGTTTGCCGTTTTGGTGCGATTGCATCGGTTACCATGGTGCGTAACAACGGCACTTGGAGGAGCGCAGAAGATACTGGTGCTTGTGTGTCGACTTTAAAAAGTTCTGGGCAAGAATGCACTTGTAGCGGCGCTGGCAGTTGTGGCCGTACTTTTTCGACGCAAACCACTCGTTTTACCTGCGATGCAGCAGGCGTGTGCTCCAGTCAAAACTTAACTGCTCATCATAACAATCAATATAGATATACCCTGCCAAAACATGCTGACGTTAAGCGAGTGAGCAATCACTGCAATATTGTCCGGCAAGGCGTCGAATGCAATGGCGAAGGCGATTTTGAAATTGGGCTAGCAGAAGCGGTATGGTTGAAGCAAAATGGATGGCAACAGTATTTGTATTATGCATGGTCGCCAGCTAGAGAATTGCAAGCAGGCACCCAACAGCAGATAGCGGCATTATTGATTGCAGCAGGAGGGGCCATTCATACTGAACTAGCAGTGAATCAATCGCGACCTTCAAATTTGATTGAGGACTATTTAGACAGTATAGAAAATACCAATGGTGATGCTATTTATGAGTCTGTATTGAAACAAACAAGCAGTCACTATAACGATGAAATATGGATTGTGTCGCCATGAAGGATATCAACCATCACAATGTGCAACGTGGATTTAGCTTGATTGAAATGGCTATTGTTCTAATCATTCTGGGATTTTTGTTGGCAGCGCTTTTATTGCCCTTGCAAGCACAACGCAATATTGCATCGCAATTAAAAACAGAAGCCATCTTGGAGGATATAAAAAAAGCCTTAATTGGTTTTGCACAAACACACGGTCATTTGCCTTGTCCTGCAAGTGCGAATGGATCAGGCGTTTTTCCAGATGACACAGGCGCTGCAAATGCGCATGTAAATGGTGTTTGTGTTGTGCAATCTGGGTTTTTGCCAGCCCAAACATTAGGATTACAGACGATTGATGCACAAGGTTATGCACTTGATGGTTGGCAAAATAGAATTCGCTATGCCATTACCCGAGCAAACAACGATGCGTTTTTTAAGCCAAATGGAATGAACGATATTGGTTTGACGGCACTTGAGCCCAACTTGAGAGTGTGTTCAACCATGAGTGCCGTTGCATGTACCAATCGTATACATTTAATTAACAATGCCGTAGCTGTTGTTTTTTCACTTGGCGCAACAGCCAATCAAGCCAGTCTGGGTGTGGATGAACGTCAAAATTTAACCGCCCCATTGAATACCACTTTTATTAGCCATCCCATCACAGCAGCTGCTGCAACCAATGGGGAATTTGATCATATCGTCACTTGGCTATCGCCTTATATGCTGTATAACGCTATGATTGTGGCAGGACAATTACATTAAATCAGCTCAACGTTATTATTTAAATCATGAATGACAATCAACTATTGCGCTATAGCCGCCATATTTTACTGCCGCAAGTGGAATATGCAGGACAAGAAAAACTAACCAACAGTCACGCCTTGATTGTGGGTGCGGGCGGTTTAGGCTCGCCTGTAGCCTTATATCTAGCCGCTAGCGGGGTTGGTAGATTAACCATTTGTGATTTTGATGCTGTTGATTTAACCAACCTGCAACGCCAAATTATTCACACCTCTCAATCAGTGGGGCTCAATAAAGCGTTGTCAGCCCAGCAAACAATAGAGGCGATTAACCCTGAAGTTGCGGTGAAAACCATTCAAAAAAAATCAACCGAGTCAGAGATGGCGGCATTCATTTGCGCAGCAGACGTGGTGATTGATTGTTCCGATAATTTTGCCACACGCTATGCTTTAAACCGATTGTGCTTTGCACAAAAGAAACCGTTGATATCAGGGGCTGCCGTCCGTTTTGAGGGGCAAATTACGGTATTCGATTTTAGAAATGAAACGAGCCCCTGTTATCACTGCTTGTTCCCGGATACGGGAGATGACCAAGAGCAGCGCTGCGCGGAAAATGGCGTATTCTCACCGCTGGTTGGCATGATAGGCACAGCGCAAGCGGCAGAAGCGCTAAAATGTTTAATGGGAATTGGTGAAACGTTGCAAGGCCGATTAATGCTATTAGATGCACTGACAGCAGAGTGGCGTACGATCAAATTGAAACGCGACCCTGCTTGCACGGTTTGTGGTTAGTGGCTTATTTGCCGCCAATCAAATTTCTCACTGCGCCAATTAAATCGCCAGGCATTACTACAATTTTACTATTATCCGAGCTCGACATTTTTTGCAGCGCTTGAATGTAACGGTCGCCTAATAAAAAGTGAGCTGAGTCAATGTTTTCTTTTGCTGATGCGGTAATAAATTTAATGGATTCCGCAGAGGCTTTTGCACCTACCATTTGCGCTTCTGCATCTTTACGCGCAGCCTCCAAACGTGCTTCGGCATTTAAAATTAGGGCTTGCTTTGCTCCCTCAGCTTCCGTCACCACGGCCACACGCTCACGCTCAGCAGCAGCTTGTCTTTCCATGGCATTTTGCATATTAACCGATGGTTTAATGTCTTGAATCTCGACCGATTTAACGGTTAGACCCCAATCTAATGCTTCATCTGCAACGGCATTTTTTAACTCTGTTTTGATGCGGTCGCGCGAAGTGAGTGCGTGATTAAGCTCCATGCCACCAATAATCGAACGTAAGTTGGTTTGCACCATATTACGCATTGCTTCTCGGAAATTCTCAATACCATATACTGCACGCTCAATACTACTGACTTTAATAAAGGCTACAGCATTAGCCAAGATCACAGCATTATCAGAGGTGATCACTTCTTGCTCGGGAATTTCTAAGATAATATCTTTGGTCGTGACTTTGTAACTGACCTTACTCAAAATCGGGTTGATTACATGTAATCCTGGTGCAATGACGCCTGCGAATTTGCCTAGGCGCTCAACGACCCACTCTTCTCCCTGAGGCACAATGCGCACGCCTTTCACAATGGCGATAATCACCAATAATATAATTACAATACTGAGTTCTGTCATGATGTTTTCCTATTTAATTAAATGGGTTTAATTCTTAATGCATTGCCTTCAACGGCAATGACCTTTGCTTCAGTGTTTTCTGTGATCGCTTCATGAGACACCGCCGTCCACTCGCGCGCGCCCATTAATCCTTGTGTAAAACGTATTTTGCCATTTTGATTCGGGCCGCAGGCGGCAGTCACAATGCCAATCCTGCCGATTTCTTCACCCTGCGCTTGACCCACACGTGAGTTCGCGTCTGTTTTTTTGTAATGAAAGCGCCAAACACCAAGCGAGACAAGAGACAATGCAGCAAACATCATATACTGTGCCGCTGAAGGCATTTCTGGAAACAACCATAAAGCAATCGCCACACAGATGGCAGCAATCCCAAACCATACAATATCAAATGAGCCAATCGCCATTTCAACTGACAATAAAATGACGCCTAATACTGCCCAAGCCCAAACTGCATCTATCATAATCAACCCATTCAAATGGAAAAGTGATTGGGGCATATTAGCATTATTTATGGTTAATAATAAGCATAGATAAGCACAATGATTGGCGCTAAACATTTTTACGCATATTCGATTTCCAGTGACTAATGGCATGAAGACTTTGCATCGCCTGTGGTAAAATCACGCGCTATGACTACTACGCCACAAAATGATTTAACGAAAGCTTTTGACCCGTCAACCATTGAGCATAAATGGTATGCATTTTGGGAGAGCAAAGGCTATTACGCCGCAGGTCTCAACCCAGCAATAAAAGAAAACTTTTGCATACTGCTACCGCCGCCGAACGTGACTGGTACATTGCATATGGGTCACGGTTTTAATCAGACCTTAATGGATGCACTCACACGTTATCATCGTATGCGCGGCGATAATACCTTGTGGCAACCGGGTACAGACCATGCTGGAATTGCAACGCAAATCGTTGTCGAGCGTCAGCTAGATGCGCAAGGTGTGTCGCGCCATGATTTAGGGCGTGAGACATTCTTAGAAAAAGTGTGGGAATGGAAAGAATACTCAGGCGGTACGATTACGCAACAAATGCGTCGTTTAGGCACTTCACCAGATTGGTCACGCGAGCGTTTCACCATGGATGCGGGCTTAAATAAAGTCGTCACCGAAACCTTTGTGCGTTTATATAACGAAGGTTTAATTTATCGTGGCAAACGCTTGGTGAACTGGGATGTCAAACTTGGCACAGCCGTTTCCGATTTAGAAGTGGTACAAGAGGAAGAAGATGGTTCGATGTGGCACATCAACTATCCACTCGCAGATGATTCAGGACATTTAACCGTTGCCACAACGCGCCCAGAAACGATGTTAGGTGACGTGGCGGTAATGGTGCATCCAGAAGATGAACGTTATGCGCATTTGATAGGTAAACACGTCACGCTACCATTATGCAATCGTGAAATTCCAATTATTGCCGATGATTATGTCGATAAAGAGTTTGGTACTGGCGTGGTAAAAGTCACGCCAGCACACGATTTTAACGATTATGCGGTTGGTCAGCGCCATCAATTGCCAATGATAGGCATTTTGAATTTAGAAGGTTTTGTTAATGAGAATGCGCCTAAACAGTATCAAGGATTAGAGCGCTTTGCTGCGCGCAAGCAGGTGGTGGTCGATTTAGAAGCGCAAGGTTTTCTAGTTAAAGTTGATAAACACAAATTAAAAGTACCACGTGGCGATCGTACCAATGTGGTGATTGAGCCGATGTTAACAGACCAATGGTTTGTGGCGATGAGCAAAGCATCTGCAGATGGCAAAAGTATTACTGAAAAAGCACTTGAGGTTGTCGCTAATGGTGAAATTAAGTTTTATCCAGAAAACTGGGTGAATACCTACAATCAATGGCTCAATAATATTCAAGATTGGTGTATTTCTCGCCAGTTATGGTGGGGACATCAAATTCCTGCTTGGTATGGCGTTGATGGACAAGTTTATGTCGCGCACGACGAGGCAGAAGCAAAAGCGCTAGCAGCAAAAGACGGATATACAGGCAATTTAAAACGCGACGACGACGTGCTAGACACTTGGTATTCATCTGCGCTTTGGCCATTCTCTACGCTCGATTGGACGGGTGATGACGCGCTGGATGCACAAAACCAAGCTTTACAGCAATATCTGCCTTCGAGTGTGCTGGTGACAGGGTTTGATATTATTTTCTTCTGGGTAGCGCGGATGGTGATGATGACCAAACACATCACAGGCAAAATTCCATTTAAGCATGTCTATGTACATGGGTTGATTCGCGATGCTGAAGGTCAAAAAATGTCCAAATCTAAGGGCAATGTGCTTGACCCGATTGATTTGATTGATGGCATTGCCTTAGATGATTTAATCAAAAAACGCACCACAGGATTAATGAATCCGAGAGACGCGGAGAAAATTGAAAAGCGTACTCGCAAAGAATTTCCACAAGGCATTAATGCCTATGGTACGGATGCATTGCGTTTTACGTTTGCTGCATTAGCTAGCCCAGGTCGTGATATCAAGTTTGATTTACAACGTTGTGATGGCTATCGTAACTTTTGTAACAAACTGTGGAATGCCACCCGTTTTGTGTTGATGAACACAGAAGGCCAAGATAATGGCTTAGAAGCGTGTGAAACAAAACCAGAAGGGTATTTAAGCTTTAGCCAAGCCGATCGCTGGATTGTTTCTATCTTGCAAAAAACAGAAGCAGATGTAGAAAAAGCATTTACTGACTATCGTTTTGACTTGGCGGCAAAAGCGATTTACGAATATGTGTGGGATCAATATTGCGACTGGTATTTAGAAATTGCGAAAGTACAAATTCAAGTAGGTAGTGAAGCAGAACAACGCGCTACCCGTCGTACATTATTGCGTATATTAGAAACGATATTACGATTAGCGCACCCGATTATTCCATTTATTACCGAAGAGATTTGGCAAACGATAGGCCCAATGAGCGGCCGAACGGGTGAAAGCATTATGCTCGAAGCTTATCCTACAACACAGCCGAACAAGATTGATGAACATGCGGAGGCTTGGGTAGCGGAACTGAAGGCTTGCGTCGATGCTTGCCGTAGCTTGCGCGGTGAAATGGGTATTTCGCCATCTAACAAAGTACCTTTAATTGCGGCTGGTGATGTTGCCATGTTGAATGGTTATGCACCGTATTTAAAAGCGTTAGCTAAATTAGAAGAGGTGCAAGTGGTAGCGGAATTGCCAGAAGCAGATGCACCAGTGATGCTTGCTGGTGACTTTAGGTTAATGCTGAAAGTGGAAATTGATGTTGCCGCTGAAAAAGAGCGCTTAGGCAAAGAGGTGGCGCGTTTACAAGCTGAAATTGATAAAGCCAATAGCAAACTCAATAATGAAAACTTTGTAGCACGCGCGCCAGCAGAAGTCGTTGAGCAAGAAAAAGCGCGCGTAGCTGAGTTTGCAGCAAATTTAGCAAAGCTAGAAACGCAGCTCGCTAAATTAGCCTAATTTGTTGGTGTAAAATATTATGATCCAAAAAGTGTCTATTTTGTATTAGTATCGGAGCTAATCATGAGTGATAGTCTGCATGACGAAAAGAAGATTCCCCTGCCTCTGGGCATGCTGGCATTAGAGTTTTTTGGTAGTGTCTTAATCGCATTGGGTATCGCCAAAAAATTCGGTGATGTTGATTTATTGCCTGCTGTTACAAAGTATGATCAATCAGGCTGGTTGTTGATTGGTTTAGGTGTTTTGTTCACGTTGCCATTTTTGCTTTATATCATTGCCAAAGTACGCGAAAAGGCACTACAAAATATCACGCAATAAAACGCTGTTGTTTTATGTTCTATTGCTTATCGTGTCGCTAAATACCATCTCATTACACAGTGTTATGTCTGGCAATTCAATTAATCAATGCGCATTTTGCGAGCGATGAATGGATGTTTTTTATAAAAATGGGCGCCGCTAATTTAAGTGGCTTCGCGTTTTTTAATATAAAAAGTAAACACATTTTCTGATTTATCTAATTGCAACAATTGATGACCTGTTTGTTTGCAAAATGCAGCGAAATCTTTCTCTGAACCAGGATCGGTTGCCATAATTTTTAAGGTTTGGTTGCCAATCATGTCGCTCAGTCCTTTTTTGCAACGCAAAATAGGTAGCGGGCAGTTTAGGTTGCGTGCGTCCACTTCTTTATCAAATTCCATCATGATTTACTCTATCGTTCGCTCATAGTTTAGGAGAAAGTGGGTAGCCAGCTTTAGCCCAAGCAACCACACCGCCAATTAGATTAACACCTTTAATGCCTTTTGATGCAACAAAATCTGCTGCATGGGCAGAGCGTATGCCGCTATGACAATAGAAAACAACGGTATCTGCTTTTGACAGCTTTGTATACTCTAATGGTAACAATGCCAGCTGAATATGCATAGCGCCTTCAATCACGCCGTGCACAACCTCATCATTGTTTCGTACATCCACCAGTAACACATTCTGATTTGCCAACGTGTGAGCGAGCTCAGAGACATCAATTTCTGTGTAATTTTTCATTTTATATTCCTATTAATTGATTATTGTACACATAAAAGACTCAATTAAACAGATAGTTATCGTTATTTTCCACATTGTTTAGCATGTAGATGGCTACGTACCTTCAAGCGACGCAGGCTGTCATCGTCATATGACTTAAAAATATACATGTATTGTTGCTGACTATGAGTTTGGCAATGAAGTGAATATTGCAATGAGTAAAGTAATATCATTTGATACATGCGTGACAGTTAGCTATATATAGCCAATTTCAAGCACCATTTTGGTTACTAATAGCCAATAGTGTTAATAAAATGTAAAAGAATCAATCACCTATTGAGGTTTTGTGAGTGTTTAACCATAATAGGCTACTTAATTTTTTGTTTTTTATTAATGGAGATTGTAATGTTACGTTTATCTTTAGGTGCGAGTTTGTTGGCACTTGCTTTAAGTTCAAATAGTGTATTTGCTGAGAGTGATCAGGGCGCATTTAAAGCGTTGCCATACGATAGTTTAGGTAAATGCGTAGAGAAAGCGCTTGCTAAATATGATGGTGAAATTGTAAAGCTAGAATACAAAATCGAACAAAAAGTAGCAGTTTACGAGTTCGATATCGAAACAGCTGATGGCAAAGCTTGGGAAGTTGAGTGTGATGTAAAGACTAGTGCAATCACCGAGACTGAAGAAGAGGTGGCGGTGGATGATCCACGATTTGCATCACAAGCGAAGTTCTCAGAAGAGCAAGCGAGAGCCACTGCTTTAGCAGCTTATCCAGGTAGAGTTGTTGAGGTTGAATACGAGCTTGAATCAGACGGTAAAGCATCTTATGAGATCGATATTTTACAAAAAGATAATGATGAAGTTAAGGTGGAAGTAGATGCAACGACAGGTAAGATTGTTGAAGTAAGCTATGAAGGTTACCAAATTGGTGAAGAGTAGTTGTTAGCAACATTTCTTCATGTAAAGCCCTCTTAGGAGGGCTTTTTTGTACCAGCTTACTCTAGCTGAATGTGGTGACATAGCTGCATTAGACTGCTTGATATAGCAAGTGGGTTAAACCACCACCATATTGGCTGATATTAGCCATATCCATTGGGTTGCTACATTGACTGTGGCTTTAAATCAATATGTTAAGATAATGTCTCTCGATTGGCACGTAGGTTGCTATTACACATATACCTTGTTTTAAATTCAATTAAATGAAGTACATTAGCCTAAGTTAAAGCATCTTTTAATCGTCGATTCAACTATTTCTGCTCGGTGTTAAACTAAACAATATGATGACTCTTGCGAAAACATGAAATTAAATAAAATGAGTTTAAAGCTTAGGCTCAACATCATGATTACGTGTTTGTTACTGGTAGTGTTGTGCATTGGTGCATACTTTATGTTAATGAATGCAAGGGAGAATGTTAGAGTTGAGATTGAGTCTACCGCTAACTTGACCTTGCATTTATTAGATAGAGAAATACTCGCCTTTTCTGAGATGCCTATTGGTGGTCATACTGCAGTGCCCTTTCAATTGGCTAGCTTGAATCACATCCGCCATTTGCGTATTGCGTTTTTTAATATGCAAGGTCAATTGCTTGATACTAATCAGGTAGATAAAACATCCGACACACAACCCGTTCCGCCTAAATGGTTTGTTCAACTCATGACCAATATGTCGCCATTAAATAACACAGTGCGAACTGTGATATTTGGCGGAAGACCTGTAGGCCAGTTGCTAATTACGCCAGATCCTTCTTATGAAATTGAAGAAATTTGGGATGACACCAAAGATTTACTGGCATTGGTATTTATCTTTTTTATTTCAGTGAATTTGTTGGTTTATTTTGCGATTGATAAGGCGTTAAAACCAGTGAATCGTATTTTAAGTGCGTTGACTGATTTGGAAAATGGCAAGCTCGAGACGCGGTTATCTGGCTTTGATTTACCAGAATTGGCAAGCATAGGTAAAAAATTTAATGGGATGGCAGAAAAGCTAGAACTAAGTATTAAGCGCAATCTAGGGTTATCTAGACAAATTATTAATTTAGAAGAAGTAGAGCGAAAGAGTCTCGCTAGGGATTTGCATGATGAGATTGGCCAAAGCATCACGGCGATTCATGTGGATGCACTAGCCATTTTAAATATTAAAGAGATTAATCAAACTTCAATAGGAAAACTACGTTTAAGTGCGCAAGCAATATTGGGTGTTTCCAAAAATATGATGGGCATAACGCACCAAATCTTAGACCGTTTACGACCGGATTCCATTGATAAATTGGGTCTAAAAATGGCATTAGATGATCTTGTTTCCAGATGGCAAAATAAGTTTGGTGATACGGTTTGTACCTTAAATATTTCTGGTGATTTAATTGGTTTTTCAGAAACCATTTCTATTACTGCATATCGGATTGTGCAAGAAAGCCTGACTAATATCGCGCGATATGCCAATGCCAAAAAAATATACATTAGCATTTTGCAGGAAGAAAGCACCCTAGTATTAATGGTGGAAGATGATGGAAATGGCTTTGATTGTACTAGCAAAACCGATGGCTATGGCTTAACTGGCATGCGTGAGCGCGTTGAGGGCCTAGGTGGGGAGTTTGAATTAGATAGTGCAATTGGTGCTGGAACGCGCTTAGTCGTGCGATTGCCGCTATTGGCATAAAGTAAATGATAGAGAAAAAATGAATATCGAAAAAACAAAAATTATGTTGGTAGATGATCATGCAGTTGTTCGCGCAGGATTAAAACGCTTAATGGAAAATCAAGCTGGACTAGAAGTGAGATGGGAGGCGGACAACGGTGAAGCAGCGTATCAATTACTGACTAATAATCAAGTAGATGTGATTGTCATGGATTTGTCTATGCCTGGTATGGGTGGTTTGGAGACCGCTAGACGCATTTTATCGCGCTATCCAGCGGTGAAAATTGTGATCTTCTCTATGCATGATAATGCGACATTTGCGGCCCAAGTGCTTAAAGCAGGGGTAAAAGCCTATGTCACAAAAACGGGGGCTGACAGCGATTTATTGCAAGCAATCAGTGAAGTAGTCAAGGGCAGAAGCTATCTCAGCCCAGAGGTTGCACAAAAAATTGCGCTAGAAAGTATGGGTGGAGATGATAATCCTTTAAAAATGCTCTCCGCAAGGGAGTTTGAAGTGTTCAGATTACTAACAGAAGGTGTTAGTGTTGAGGCGGTGGGAGAAAGACTGAAGATTAGTCAAAAAACAGTATCAAATTACTATACGATGATTAAACAAAAGCTTGGCGCAAATAGCCCTATTGAAATGGTACGTATTGCTATTCGACATGGCATTATTGATGGCTAACATTGAGAGCTTGGTGATGGTGATCTATCCATCTAGAGACGGGAAAAAATCCCGATGTTTTCAGGAATAACTAACAAGTTTTTTTGATCAGATTGACGTAAGCTTGCTTTACGTTACTTGCATGTAGCTTACCCTCAAGTTAGCCGCCATGATAGATATAAACAATATCATGGCGGTTACTTTTTACAGATAATCAATTCTAGTGATCTATCTCATTTCTAAATAACTGCCTAATGCCGCATATTCCGTGCGGCTTTTTTGTGATGACAATAACGAAAAATGTTTTCAAAAAGTAGCCTGTTTGTGTATCAATAGTCTGTTTACTAAAGGGCAAATGAGATATTTTCATGAAAATAATATGGCATTTTTATTAAATGGTAGTCATCAATTATTGTAAAAGTAGTATTTGCTTAGCTATTTGTGTGTGATAAGAACGTTCACATAGACGAATCTCTTTTATACTGTCGTGATAGCAATCCAATGAAATAGAGATAGTGATGAACAAAATTGAAACCAATCTAGTGCCTAAAACCATTTATTTAAAAGACTACTTGCCTGCACCTTATGCGGTAGACAATGTGAACCTCAAATTTGAATTATTGGCAAAAAAAACCATTGTTACTTCTACAGTTGCCTATGTAAAAAATCCAAACAATCCATCAAAAGCGTTAGTGCTAAATGGACAAAACCAAATTATTGTGAGGGTAGAAAAAGATGGGCTAGCATTTGATGGCTACACTATTGCAGACGACAAAATGACCATTCCTAATGCTGGCGAGCGGTTCACATTAACAATCGTCACAGAAATTGATCCTGCCTCTAATACCGCTTTGGAAGGTTTGTATCAATCGCAAGGCACTTATTGCACACAATGTGAGGCCGAAGGCTTTCGCCGTATTACCTACTATCAAGATAGACCAGATGTGTTGAGTCCGTTTACCGTTCGCATAGAAGGCGATAAAACGCGTTATCCCGTCATGCTATCTAATGGCAATTTAGCAGAAGCGGGTGAACTAGCCGATGGGCGGCATTTTACGGTTTGGCATGATCCGTTTCCTAAACCTTGTTATCTATTTGCCTTGGTTGCTGGTGATTTGGTGCGTACTGAAGATACGTTTACCACCATGACTGGACGCACAGTTGATTTGCATATTTATGTGCGCGCTGGTGATGAAAAGCAATGCGGTCACGCCATGCAATCGTTGAAAAAAGCCATGCAATGGGATGAAGAAGTGTATGGTCGTGAATACCAATTAGATCTATTTAATATCGTTGCTGTTAGCGATTTTAATATGGGCGCAATGGAAAACACTTCGCTGAATGTGTTCAATACGAAGTTAGTACTCGCACACCAAGAAACGGCTACCGATATGGACTTCTTGAGTGTCGAAGGGGTCATTGGCCATGAATATTTTCATAACTGGACAGGTAACCGCGTCACTTGCCGCGATTGGTTTCAGCTCTCACTCAAAGAAGGCTTAACGGTTTTTAGAGATCAAGAGTTTAGTGCGGATTTAAACTCTCGTGCAGTGCAGCGCATTGATGATGTTGACCGTTTACGTCGCTTACAATTTTCGGAAGATACCAGTCCATTGGCACACGCCGTACAACCAGATAGTTTTATTGAAATTAGTAATTTCTACACCACGACCATTTATGAAAAAGGTGCAGAAATTATTCGTATGCAACATACTTTACTGGGTAGCGAAACCTATCGAAAAGCAACAGATTTATATTTTGAACGCTACGATGGTCATGCTGTGACCTGTAATGATTTTGTGCAATGTATGGCTGACGCATCAGGCCGCGACATGGCGCAATTCTTTTTGTGGTACAAACAAGCGGGAACACCAACGCTAACAGTGACTAGTCAATACGACCCAAGCCAGCAACAATTCTCG
This sequence comes from Methylophilaceae bacterium, assembly GCA_965655675.1. Classification (GTDB taxonomy): domain Bacteria; phylum Pseudomonadota; class Gammaproteobacteria; order Burkholderiales; family Methylophilaceae. The sequence continues at coordinate 23,143 of CBFHHI010000001.1, forward strand.
CTCACTTTTAAACAAGCTCAGCAAGACACGGCTGGTCAAACGCATAAAAAACCATTATTGATTCCAATTGCTGTTGGCCTACTTGATGCGCAAGGGAATGAAACTCATGCAACCCAGATTCTAGAAATGACAGAACGCGAACAAACTTTTCTATTTTCAAACATTGACGCACGGCCTGTTCCCTCTATCTTGCGTAGCTTTTCTGCGCCTGTTCAGTTAATAACCGATTTAACAGATGATGATTTGCGACTTTTACAGCTGCATGACACGGATGGCTTTAATCAATGGGAAGCAGGGCAAACGCTAGCGTTACGTACTATTCAGCGCGTGATGGACGACAATGATGCTGATATTAGTCTATTTGTTGATGATTTTGGCACTATGATTGCACAAGGTTTGGCAGAACAAGGCGATAAAGCCTTATTGGCGCGCGCATTAACCTTGCCTGAAATTGCGGTGATTGCGCAATCGTTAACAGTGATTGACCCAGCGGCAATCGATCAAGCTTTAACTATTATGCTCACTGCGATTAAAAGCGCACATAAAGAAGCACTCATTCGTTTATATGATGCCAATGGCAACACAGGGAGTTTTTCACTAACGCCTGAAGCCATGGGCAGAAGAGCGTTACAAAATACAGTGCTCACTTTGTTGACAGCCACTAATGGCACTGGTTGCGCAGCACGAGCCAAAGCACATTATGATGCGGCAGATAATATGACTGATCGTGTGGCTGCGCTAGCTTGTTTGGCAGATAGCACACAGCCAGAGCGAGTAGCAGTGTTTAATGACTTTTATCAACGATATAAAGGCTACCAATTGGTGGTTGATAAATGGTTTACCTTACAAGCCATGGCTAATCGAAGTGCCATATTTGATGATTTTGCTCATTTGCGTCATCACCCTGAGTTCAATATCAAAAATCCTAACCGTGTTCGCTCATTGTACTCAGTCTTTGCAATCAATAATCCCGTCAAATTTCATGATCCAAGTGGCAAAGGCTATGCTATTTTAAGAGACGTGATTATAGAATTGAATGCCATTAATCCACAGATTGCATCGCGCCTTGTTACCCCATTGCGCGAATGGAAACGCTACACACCCGCATTAAAGGCAATGATGAAACAAGCATTAGAAGCGATTTTGGCAACACCAAACCTATCAAACGATGTGTTTGAAATGGTAAGCAAATGCTTGCAAGAATAGTCAATTCGTTCATCTATTGCTACACAATGAGTGTTTGATCGTGTTGTTAAGCTTGTGTTAAGCCAAGAGGTATACAGTGTATTACTCATGATAAATACATTGGAGAGTTAACATGAAATACCCACTACAAACATTGGTTGCAGTTGCGACCTTAAGCCTTGGTGCTATGCAGACTGCTTTGGCAGATGATGATTTCTATGAAATGGAATCGATAGCGAAGGCATTTAATTTGATATCTTATGAAGAAGCAAAAACAAAAGCTTTGGCGGCCAAACCCGGCGTGATTGAAGAGGCTGAGCTTGAGAACAGAACATTCAAGAAAGGCTGGGATTATGAGTTTGAGATTATCGATGAAGATGGCAAAGAATGGGAAGTGAACATTGATGCCAAAACAGGTAAAGTGACCAGCATTAAGCGAGATTGGTTCTAAATTTGGTTTGCGCGTAGCGGGAAGCTAACCGTGACGCGCAAGCCTCCAAGTCTTTTAGATGATGCAAACACAAGTTTGGCGCCATAACTACGCACAATATCATGGGTAATCGCCAGACCAAGACCGCTGCCTGGTTTGGATTCATCCGCCCGAAAGCCACGTTGGATTAATGTGTCCAAGGTATGCTCTTCACAACCAGGCCCATCATCCTCAATGATAAAGTCGATTGTTGTAGTTTGATTGATGGTAAGCAAGACCTTGTTTTCACACCATTTGCAAGCGTTATCAAGTAAGTTTCCCAACATTTCTAATAAGTCTTCTCGATCGCCGTAAAACTGAGCATTGGGTGTCATTTCGCATATGATTTGTATTTTTTTAGCCACATAGATTTGTTTTAATGTGGACGTGAGTTGCGTAACCTCTTTTTGTAAATCAACGCGTTGCGTTGGATGTATATTGCCCATCATTCGTGCTTTTTTGAGTTCGCGCTCTATATGCTCACCCATGGATGTGGTGGCGGCATAAATACTATTGCGGATGACTGGATGCTGATTCATTTCTTGTCGCTCGGCAACTTGATTCAACAGTGTTAATCTTGTTTTGAGGGCATGTGCTAAATTGCCGAGTGACTCTCTAGAGCGCTTAGATTTACTTTGTACTGCCGTCACAATACGATTGAGCTCTTCAATGAGGGGTGAAATTTCTGCTGGACCATGGTTATCGATTTGACTTTTTTCACCGCTGATTAATTTTGCAATACTACCTGTCACTTGTTGCAAAGGCCTTAATGCCCGCAACACAATCAAACGCTGTATTAATAATAGGGCAAACAACCCCAGCAATGAAATGCCCGCATACAATAGTTGAAAGCGAGACATGCTACTTCTTAATGGTGCAAGATTTTCTGCTATCGCTATGGTCACTATATTTCCCTGCTTCTGATAGCCATGAGCCACCATCAGTAATGGCTGCTGCTCTGGTCCATTCACATAAGTGCTCGTCTGTTCACCTTTGTTGAGGGGGTTCACTGACATCTCTTTATCCCACAAAGAGCGGGACTGATAAGTCTGTTGATTGGCAACAATCACATAATAGTGGCCGGAAAAAGGGCGTTGATAAATGGCACTCACATATTTGGAATCGACTAAAAATGAACCTGAGGCATCAAATTCAATGCCTGCTAACAGATTTTCACCCTCTCGTTCTAAGCGACTAGCCAGTTGATTCTCAATTAAGTGGTTAATCACATACGTAACCACCATCCATTGCAAGGTTAATAGCGTGACTAAACTGAATGCAAGACCCCACGAAAGCTGACGTTTCAGTGAAATCATGGTGACTTTTTACCAAATACATAACCTTGCCCACGTTGCGTTTGGATCAGGTCGGCACCAATTTTATGACGTAGGCGGTTGATAAACACTTCAATGACGTTGCTATCTTTATCAGCATCATATTCATAAACATGTTCTGTTAGCACTGTTTTTGATAACACATGACCTGGGTGCAACATAAAATAACGCAATAATCTAAATTCGACACCAGTCAGCGCTTGTCGCGTTTTATTTTTAAAAATCACCGTTTGGGCTTGTTCGTCTAGCGTGAATTGTTCATGCTGCAATGTGCCCATGGCAATACCAGCACTGCGTTTTAATACGGCATTCATTCTTGCCAATAACTCTTCTGTTTGAAAAGGCTTGCCAATGTAGTCGTCTGCGCCTGCATTAAAGCCACTCACTTTATCTTGCCAGCTACCACGTGCAGTGAGAATAATAATCGGGGTTTCACAACCGCGATGGCGCAAATGAGCTAGCACATCCAAGCCTGGTCGTTTGGGTAAACCTAAATCAAGTATGATGAGATCATAAGGCTCAAGCTCGGCTTGTGCTTCCGCGGCAACGCCATCAGTCGCTAAATCAGTCGCATAGCCAGCACGTTGTAAGGCGGTCTGGAGTTGTGGCCCGATAGTAGTGTCATCTTCAATAAGCAGGACTCGCATGATTAATCGTCGCGCTCTAGCTTAATAAGTTTTCCAGTTTTAGCATTAAATTTTAGCTCCCACACTTGATCTTGATTATCAAGGATCTCAACCTCATAGATATAAACGCTTTTTTTTCGCTCTAACTCTATTTCTAAAACCTGCCCACGCTTAATGGCTTTAGCAGAGGTGACGATATTTTCTACAGGCAAGATTTCGCCAGATTCAACTAGTTTGCGTATCTTAGCCAAGCTCTCTTCCGCATTAGCCGTCATACAGCTAACACTTATCGTAACAAGAACCACCATCAGCTTGCTACTAATCAAGCGAGTCATTTTTTTAACAACAGAATGGACTTTATTGATTTCCATTGAACGCTTCTACCTTTAGTTTACCCTGTTAAAAGTCTGATGCAATACAGCTTATTGTTAATGATTTATTTTATGTTCTTATTCTAAATTAAACAGCTTAACCTACGCTGAATAAAAGCCAACACCTCAATACTCATTGTATTGACATAGTTAGTCAGCTAACTATAATGCCTATCATCATGCTTCAATTAAAAGATTTACCCGATACCGATATTCTTAGAAAGTTTGCTGAGCGTTATCCAGAAGTGGACGCGGATGCAGTTATTCAGTTTCTAAATATTCTGCACGTTGGCACTGAACTTTCAGTCGCTTTAGATGGCTTTTTAGTCAAGCATGGTTTATTACAAGGTAGATGGTGGGTTTTGATTCTGTTAATGCGCGAAAACAATCTAACGTCTACTTTATCTGAACTTGCTAAAAAATCTGGTGTAAGCAAGGCGACGATGAACGGTCTGATTGCTGGTTTGCTCAGAGATGGGTTAATTAAGCGGTTTGAAGACAGTCATGACAAAAGAAGCCAAGTTATACAGTTGACTGTGCTTGGGCAAGCCAAGCTTGATACAGTGATGCCGGATTATTATCAACGGGTCAATAAAGTAATGGGTGTGTTAGATAAGGCCGATAGAGAAAATTTACTGGCGCGTCTTATGCTTATTAAAGAGCAGTGCAACGTATTTGATTAGCAGATTATTGTCATAAAAGGGCTCATTAAAGCCATCAATTTTCATCATTATTGTACTGATGATTTGGTTTGCAACATGGTTGACTAACGCACACCACGTAAAACAATGATGAATCAATGAACTTTATGAGATGCAAGCGGTATAATTTACTACTCGCTATTATATGGATTATTAATGACATTCCTACACCATCATCTTGCAGTTACAGGCACTGTCTTGTGCATGGGCTTCGTTTCTTTGAGCACTGCATTTGCAGACGATAAAATTGATCGTAATACTGAAACAGCAATACCAAGAAGCAAAAATCTGTATGGTTTTGGTGTTGCAATATTACCTAAAACGTCAGGTTCAGATGAGTTTAGAGCGATTGCCTTACCCATCATTAATGGTAATTATGGCGACTACTATATCAATGCGCTTCAAGCTGGTGTGTGGCTCATTGATTCTGATGATAAACGTCTTCGATTTGGATTATCCGCGCAAGCGCGATTTGGTTGGGATGCCGATGATGGGAAATTAACGCGAGGGATGCAGGATCGCGACTTTTCATTTGATTTAGGTCCTACTGTGCGTTGGCAAACGGATTACGGCACCTTTAATGCGCAGTGGGGATTTGATGCTGGAGGTGCTAGTCATGGCCAAACAGTTGATTTGCAATATATCAAAAGTGTATTTCGTAGTAGTGCATTAAAGTTAAATGCTAGCGCTGGTATGACATGGAATAACAAAAAAATGAATGACTATTATTTTGGTGTCGACGCTAATGAAACCGCTCCGCTCAGACCTGCTTATTCTGCTGGGTCTAGTACTGAGTTCAGAGTGGGTATCAACGGCGCTTATGCGGTGGCGCGCGAGCATTATTTGCTTTTTGGCGCTGCCGTCACAAGGCTAGGTAATGCGCAGGCGAACAGCCCAATAGTAGAAACGCGTATGCAACCTTTTGCATATATTGGTTACTCTATTGCTTATTAAGCGATAGCGATTGTTTGTGGTGTATTTGCACCGAACGCTTTAGTCGCCATCCAATCCAGTTAAAAAAGCCCAGACTAATGATCTGGGCTTTATTGTTTTGTATTGTTTTGTATTATTTTGTGGAATTTATTTTGCTTTCGCTAATGAGTGGCCAATCGCTGTTGGTGCATCATTTTATAGTCTTCCGTTTTAATTTTTTTGCCATTAATTTCGATAATCTTTTTGCTTATCGAAATATCATCGCCATTAATTTCAACCGATTTACTCATTGTTGGTGCGCCGATTGGCTTCACTTTTTCCCAAGCCTTATCTTTATAAAACCAAACGGCATCGCTTTCAGTATCCCATTGAAACAAGCATAACCAATGATGCTGAATTAAATCTTTTACCATAGGGTGTTTGTTAATAATGTCATCTATTGCCTCTCTAGGGGCAGCGATGTATACGTTTAATCTAATTGGGTGATGGCGCCACTGTTTGCCGTCATGCAAGGATTGCTCCGCTAAGCCTATTCTTAAATCACCGCCATTACCTTCAAACACACCAAAATGACCACCAACTACGTTATGCAACATTTTATTACCGCTTCCGTAGTGTTGATTGTCAGTGACGCTTGCATAGTATTGTAGGTTAATCCAATTAGTGACAATCATAGGCGCTGTCATAATTTGTGTTAATAGCGCGAAATCTTCATCAGTTTGCCAATGGTAGTCGTGCAAAAAACTGCGACCTTCAAAGTCAATGCCTCTTGTCCTTGACCTAGGCGCAACAACAAATGCGGCATTGTTAGCCAAGCCCCATTCTGGTCTCAGCTCTGCCCAGTCTTGACTCCTTTTTTTGAGCGCTTTTTGCATATTTTGTTGGCCTTTAAATAGTTGCGTATCTTTCTCAAGACGCTGTTGCTGACAAGCCGCTGTGGCAGCTTCTAGCCAAGATGACCAAGGGCCTTTTTCTTGGTTCAACACCATGATTTCATCGGTCACTGTGTGATGTAGGCATGGTACAAAAGTGGTAGTTTCTGGAATCACCACGCCATCATCTAGCAATGCTGCTCTAATGTCTTTGCGATTGAGCAGATAGCAAAGCACAGTGGCATTCACTTCGCCAGATTGTCCACCGCATGCGCCGCAATCTAGTGAGGAGGCATGAGGATTGTTATTAGAAAAGCTGCCATGACCCACAATCAAAACCGTAGGCGCATATGGCTTTGTTAGCCCAATAGCATTCAAAATCGCTTTTGCTAACGTTGCAAGCGCTGTTGTGCTAATAGGCTTGCCATCGCTATTAACCTGCCATTCAAGGTGATTATGATTGATGACATTAGGTTTGGTATGCGCTCCAAAAATGGATTGCTTGAGCAAATCAAAAACTTTTAACAAGCCTTGTGACTCAACAATACCAAACGTTGCTGGTGCTGCATCAGCTGCTTTTTTCCAACTCATTTTCTTTTGCTGCTTCGTCACTGCTTGATGAGATTGCACCATCGCAGCCGTTTGTTGAGCAACTAAGGTCGGTTTTAGCAATCCTGGCAACTGTGGTCTGGTGTTTTTGCTGATAGTGGGTAAATAAGCGATTGGCAAGCCAAAAAAGCCAGCAAACCCATAAGTTTCAATAGCAGCATGTTGCGCTTCTAACTTGCTACGATAAATGGCTGATCGCACATCAATACAAAACACAGCTTGCAATACTGGTGCGGCAATTTCTTGGTTGTTTGCTAGCAATAATTTGTCTTGCATACTTGCTTGAAATGATATCTCCATGGCTTTATGCCAAACCCATAACCACCTATTTTCATTGAAGCACTGCCTTTGTTTTTGCTTTGCTTCAGCCAATTGTTGGTTAACAGTAAATTTTAACTGGGTGAATAAATGGCTATCTGTCAAAGCCGTGTTTTGCCACAGCACCCAATCCCAAGCCATTCTGATAACAATAAGCTGTCTTAAAAGATGGTGATGTTCTTTTTCATATAAATTGGCTTGCCATTTATCGTAAGCTAGCCAAGAAGCCCAGCCGTTAATGTCTAGCACTAACGCATAAACATAGTCCTCCCATGCTGCTTCATCAACATTATGATTGGTCAGGTCAAAAAAATGTTGCGCAACAAACGTCTCCGCATCTTCGGGTAAGCTAGCAAAAAGTCGACTCAGGTTCTTTTCACCAGTCAAAATCTGCATGCCATGATCTGCAATAGCAGATGCTCGCCATGCTTTATAAAAAGCATTATCGCCTGCTGGTTGATCATCAGCATGTTGATGATGTTGCAAATGAAAAGCACAGAAATTACTCATTTGCTGTAATACTTCTTCGCGCCATGAGATTTTATATTGATGCGATTCTTGAGCATCAAGAAAATCACTGATATGTAACCAGTGTTGATTGTGATCTGCACCCTCCACATATTCAACCAACTGCGCATTACTAGCACTTACCTGCAGTTGTTTTTTTGCTTCATTTAAGTGCCAATCCTTAATGTCAACTAACCACAATGATCGGTAGTAGCTTTTGGGCATGAGCATATTCATATTACCCAAAAAGCGTAATTTAGCGCCAGCCTCAGCCATGTCCATGCCTCTTAGTTCCCACCAAGGATTAACCGCAATAGATTGATCCAAAGGCCAAGACGGAGCAATTTTATCGGCAGCTAGTACAACAGCATCAAATGCGTTTAGGCTATCGTATTGCGGCTGCGAGCTATGCTTTATTGCTGATTTCATTAGCAAACTCCTGTTCTATTTTATATGTCGTTTGTTTTTTTGGCAGACTAATCGGCCATAATCTTAAGGTAATTCTGGTCGACCACTCGTCTAAATAAAATCCAGCGTTTAAGTGGGGTAATAGGCGGCGCCGAAGTGCTAGGTGCTTCATTTCGAATAATGCAAAATAGGCAATAAACAAACCAATAAATAAAAGACTAACAAACCAATCTGACTGCCAATAATAAGCATGTTGAATAGTTGGAAACAAGCTAGCGACACTGCCTTTTAAAACAATATAAGTCATCACTAATGCAATCACTGGCACAATAGCAGCAAAGGGCGTGGTGATTAAGTTTCTGTTTGCTAGCAACACAATGGCTGTGCCAGTTAATAAGATCCATGGGCTGTATGGTGCGCTTACCCAACCTAACTGGATGGCAATAAACAGGATGCTGGCAGCAACGGCGCTGGCAAGCAACCAGTCTACTCTGGTGCTATTTGCGAGTGAATTCTGCTGCAAAACGTGATGGTTGACGGCTTCGCCAGCTGTCAAGAACGCATACACTTTGTAGATGGAGTGCGCTAATAAATGTAGCAACGCAAGTGTATATAAGCCTAATGCACATTCAACCAACATCAGCCCCATCTGCGCAATAGTCGACCATGCTAGTCTTACTTTAATGCTGGTAATGGTCATCATCACCAAGGATGCACAAACAGCAGATACGCACGCAACGACTAACACCAAGGCCTGGGCAGGTAAAGACTGAGAAAATAAAGGTGCAAACATTAATAATAGCAAACCGCCTAGATTGATGATGCCAGCATGTAACAAAGCAGATACAGGGGTAGGAGATTCAACAACTTGCACTAGCCAGCCATGAAGCGGTAATTGTGCACATTTAATTAATACAACATTGGCAATTAACAGCGCTGCAATATGTAGATTTAAACTTAAATGTGGTAGCGGATATTGATTGAAAATGCGGTCAATATAGCCTGTGCCATGTTCAGCATAAAGAATTAAAAAAGCAATCCCTAATAGCAACTCTGCCGCCCTAGCAAAGATAAACTTTTTATGCGCAGCTAATGCTGCTCGATAGCGCATGGGATAAAAGATAAGCAACTGATGCAAGCTAATACTAATAGATACCCAGCCCAGCCAAAGTAGCAATAAATGGTTGCTAACCACTGTTGCCATCACACAAAATAATGTGATTAAAAACCATTGTAGAAAGCGTTGATTATCAGCATCTAATTCAAAATTTTTGCGGGCATAATTCAGAACAATAAACCCAATAAAATGCACCAACAACAATATGGTGCTCGATACTCCGTTTAATTGAATCAGTGGAAATGCATGAATCAAATCCATCTTAAAAACGATACAAAACCAAATGACTGCAGTTGAGAGTAAGCCAGCTAATCTGACCATATACGCCATTTCCCAGCGGCGCTTTGTCGTCGAAAAAAGCAATGAAATTAATGGGCTAAATAGCGCTAAGTTGATTAAAGTGTTAATAATGGTTTGGTTCATTTTGCATATCCTCATTAAGCAAAAAGCATTGTCCATTATTCAATTAATCAAGTAAAATATATTGTTTATAACAAACTATTCTGTTTTAAAGAACAATGTCAAAACTTAACTATCACCATCTCAATTACTTTTGGCAAGTAGCCAAAATTGGCAATCTCACCAAAACAGCTGAGATATTGCATGTCTCTCAATCTGCTTTGTCCTCACAAATTAAGCAGCTGGAAGAGAGTATTGGCAATCAACTATTCACAAGAGAAAAGCGTAAGCTGATATTAACGGATGTTGGAAAAATCACTTTTTCTTATGCAGAATCTATTTTCAATTTGGGTAACGAGTTAGAGGGCATTCTCACCAAAGGGTATCAATCAGAAGATCAAACTATCAGAATAGGCATGTTATCAACCATGTCACGCAACTTCGTTGAAGCTTTTGTGACACCACTGATGAATAACCCCAAGATTAAATTAGTGATTGCAGCAAGAGGCCAGGCAAACTTATTAAACGAGCTGTCCAACCATGAGCTTGATTTAATTCTCACCAATATCGAAGTAAGGGGCTCAAATCAGCAGTCGTGGCAGTGTCAATTATTAACCAAACAACCTATTTGTGTGATTGGGCACCCTGGCTTGGAATTAGGCCCCAATTTTAATCAAGCGTATAGACATATAGATTGGATACTTCCTTTATCCAATAGCCCTATTCGATCTGCGTTTGATGGCCTTTGTGCCCAATATCAATTTCAACCAAACATTCTTGGAGAAGCCGATGACATGGCCATGCTGAGGCTGCTGGCCAGAGATACAAAAGCAGTGGCAGTCATGCCAAGCGTAGTAGTTAAAGATGAGATTGCCAATGGTAACCTTACTGCCTATACCGTTTTACCTAATATATTTGAAAACTTTTATGTGGTGACAGTAAAAAAACACAAATATAATCAAATGGTTATTGATTTAATCAATCAATTCAACATGCAAGAGCATTAAACAAGCCAACACATTGATAGAGAGTTTGCTTTATCACATAGAAGACAGCGATTGGCTATTGTCAATCAAGCCAATTTATCAAACCACATCAGCAAAAATATAGTTCCATAAATTAGAATCATTTGTTATTAATATAGTATTTTACTTAAAGATAAAAAAAGCAGAATATAGTGCTGTATCTATCTACCAGAGCGAAAACTGACATTCATCTTTAAACAGTAATGTTGTTTTAATGGTAGCAACATGACAATAAAAAGGGTGTGTAGATGACTAAATTATTGCTGAATCGTTACCTATTATCTTTGCTGTTTCTTTCCGTTTGGAGCGTATCCACCTTCGCAACCATTCATCACAGTAGTGATGCTTATGAAAATAGAAAAAGCGCCCCCACAATAGTCGAGCTTTATAACCAAGCTACCCGCCAAATCCTGGCTTTATCCCAACATAATGTAGGCGCAGCTTATGCCAATGGAAACGGCGTCGAACAAGACTACACAAAAGCATTTGAATGGTTTTATCTTGCGGCAGATCAAGGCCTAGCCATTTCACAGCATAATCTTGCGTCGATGTATATCAATGGCCACGGTGTGGAGCAAGACTATACAAAGGCATTTGAATGGTTTTGTCATGCCGCAAACCAAGGATTAGCCATTGCGCAGCATAATCTGGGAGCGATGTACGCCAATGGTCATGCAGTTGATCAAGACTATACAAAAGCATTTGAATGGTTTTCTCGCGCGGCAAATCAAGGTTTGGCTATTTCTCAGCAGATGCTAGGTGTCATGTATGCCAATGGTGATGGCGTAGTTAAAGACTTAGCACAAGCTTTTCATTGGTTTAATCAAGCAGCGACTTTAGGCAATCCAATAGCCATGGCTAATTTAGCGGATTGGTATCATCAAGGCGTGCTAGGAAAAAGTAATTTGCTTCTAGCACACGTTTGGTTTGATTTAGCAGGTAGACATGGATTAGAAGAAGCGCACCAACACCGCGATAAAATTTCGCAGCTTCTACCGCATGCATCAATTCATCACGCAAAAGAAATAGCAAATCAGTGGAACATCGGACAAGCAATGCCAGATATTGCATACGATTAACATACTGAAATACCAATAGCACAACGCTACCATAATCTGTTTTAACAAGATTCAGTAGAAACTGTAATAGCGAAAAGGCTGCCTTATTGTGAGTAAAAGGCGCCCTCGCACAAAAAGGTAATGTAACGCAATAGTCATCCATTTCATGTTTTAAAAATAAATCAAAAGGAGAATTAACTTGAATAAAATCATCATTGTCGGTTTATTGTTGGCAGTTGGCTTGAGTGCAGGTTGTATGCAAGATGCGCCTACACCTGTTAACGGCGTATTATCGAAAACTGATCGTGCAGCAATGAATCCAGAGGATGTCTTGCGTTATCTTAAAGAAGGTAATGAGCGCTTTGTAGCAGGCACAATTACCAGCAGAGACCATTCTGCACAAGTGCGATACGCCTCAAAGGGGCAATACCCAAAAGCCCTAGTTCTGTCTTGTCTAGACTCTAGAATCCCAGTTGAAGATGTCTTTGATTTAGGCATTGGCGATCTGTTTGTGGCACGTGTTGCAGGCAATTTCGAAAATGTTGATATCCTAGGCAGTATCGAATTTGCTGGCATTCATGACAACGGCGATGGCGTTAAAGTCATTGTTGTCATGGGTCATGGCAGTTGTGGTGCAATCAAACATGCGGTTGATGACACCAAACTAGGCAATGTCACAGCCATGCTAACCAATATCAAACCAGCGATTGATGTGCACGCCAGTTATCAAGGAGATAAAACGTCAAAGAATAGTGAATTTGTGAAGCTAGTCACAGAAAGTAATGTCAATATCACAATCAACGATATCCGTGAAAAAAGCCCAGTATTAAAAGACTTAGAGCAGGCTGGGAAAATAAAAATCGTAGGTGCGTTATATGATATGGATACTGGCGTCGTTACCTTTCAAGAATAGCTAAACCTATCTAATCTAAACGATTTAAGCATGTGGGCTATTGATTGATAGCCCACGTTCAAGCCAAATAAACCCTCTGTCTTGATTGATTATAAGTCGTATAGGAGTGGATTGAGCCCAATGATTAGCAACACAAAAGCGCAGAATGAATATCACCAATATCTAATCAATAGAATCAATTGCTAAATTTTTAGATGATTGCACTGTTATGCAAGCGTTGCTTGAGTAACGCTTAGCTGACTATTTAATCGCTAGCGTTTGGCTTATTGCATCTTGTTGATGTCTTGATTCAAAATGTCATTAATTAACTCCAGCCTAATTAAAGGACTGTCGAGGTCTAGTAAGCGCTGCTTTTGAATTAATGGGAGCGGCAATATTTCACTCCAACGATTGGCAAGCCAGGCGCAGTCATCCAGTTGATAGGGTCTCATAAAAGGTAAATCATGATGACTTAACCCTTGTTGTTTAAAACTTTCAATCAAGCGTTCAAAGCTTTTTTGTGAGGATATTAAGTCTTCAGGCACATCAATTGTTGGTTCAGCATTAAAAAACTCCACTTCGCCGACCCACAAACCATCCGCCTGTTGTTTGACCTCTGCAACCTTGAATTTATTTAAACCAATACATTTAATATTAAACAACCCAGGGCTTGGTACATCTACATCTGAAATTTCCACGGATGTGCCAATGCTTGCAAATGGCCATTGCGCATGATCATGATGAATAGTACTCACAATACCAAAGTCAGTATTGTTACGTAAACATGTGCTGACCATATCAACATAACGTTGCTCAAAAATGTGTAATGGTAATAATCCACCCGGGAATATCACAAGATCTAATGGGAATAAGGCTAAGCGCTGCATGGTGTTGTTTGTTTTCAAAATACTAACCAATTAAGTCTATATTTATTCATCAAGGTTCAATTATATAAAGGTTCAATCATATAACAACCTAATAATGTTTTGTACTTGATAAATGATTAGCTATACATGCCAAAAACCTTTTGACTACATCAGTTGTTTTTTTAATTCAACTGGTTGATTGTACTCATGTTCATCAGATGAAGTTGCCTAAGCGTACCCCAACTTTTAGTCATGATTGAAAAGAGAGTGATTACAATGCCATAGGAACTAATTCTAAAAATTGAGTCATAGAAACATGCTATTTTCAATTGCATAACTGTATTCATATCAGATAAGAGTGAAACGTAAGTACAAGCTTTAATGCTTTTAGTTGGTATAGCGCTGGCAATATTGATGTAAATTAAATGATAGATAATATGATTGAAAAAAAATTTAACAAAGAAAAAGACATTCAGGCGATTGTGATCAGACCCAATCCTGCAATGCCTTGGCATATCCTCAAAAAGCTATATTTATATTTTGGATGCTTTATTTTGTTAATTACTATTGCCCTTTCTTACGTCAACTTATATTTGGTCATTCCTTTTTACGGTATTGAGCTTATTTTTCTGGGATACGCGCTATATATCACGGCGCTTAAAAGCAACTTTTATGAAGAGATCTCAGTCAGTGCCTACAACATCAAAGTCCGCTTTGTGATGAAGAAAAATATCAAAGAATATGATTTAGTCAAAGACTGGACACGCTTTAAATATGAGCCGCCAACGAAATTAAAGCGTTCAATACTGTATTTCTTTCATCAAAATAAAAAAATTTTTATAGGACAAGTAGTAACTGATGAAGAGCGAGCAGAGCTAAAAAATATAATAAAAAATATGGGGCTGTCCTAATTTGCCCCGCTCACAACAACCATAGCAATATTAAATAATTACTTTTACAGAATAGAGTCAAATGTGGAAAAAATTGCATTAATAACAGGCGCCACTGGAGGCGTAGCACAGTCGCTATGTAAAAAGCTGCAAGCAGATAACTGGCAATTAATTTTAGTCAGTCGCGATCAGCAACAACTTGATGCACTATATGCTAATCATATTAGAATAGCAGGTGATTGCACAACTATGCCAGGTGTTAAAAGTATTTTTGAAGCAATCAAAGCAAAAGATTTAACACCAACAGCATTAGCACATTGTGTAGGCAATATTCATGTTGGCCCATTGCACAGAGTCACTGAATCTGATTTTTTAGAATGTATGCAGGTCAATTTATTTAGTGCTTTTTATACGCTTGCAACATTCGTAGATAATCTAAAAAGTAAATCTTTACCTGGAGCCGCCGTGATGGTTTCTTCAACTGCCGCTCAAATTGGTACCCCTAATCACGAAGTGATTGCCGCAGCGAAAGGTGGTCTTGACTCATTAGTGAGAGGCGCAGCCGCAACTTATGCTAGCGCAAATATTAGAGTGAATGCAGTCGCACCTGGCATTTTAAACACTGCGGCAGCTGCGAAATTTTTAAGTAGTGATTTAACACGTGAAATGGCATCAAAACAATATCCTTTAAAAGGCATTGGTAATCCAGAAGAGGTTGCCGATTTAATGGCATGGCTGCTGTCAGAATCAGCATCTAGAGTAACAGGTCAAGTTTGGTCAATCGATGGTGGCTTTTCAACGATTAGACCTATTGTTAAATAGACTTGTTAAATAGACGCAATGTGGCGCGGTTGTTGATTGCTATGCATTTTTGACGCGCATTGCTATGCTTTTACTGAGCCGTTGATCATGCATTTACTGAGTCTGTGTTCATGAAGTTAAATAGCGTGTTTTTTACTGCATGGCCGATAATGTTCTTACACGAGGAAGACATCTTGTTAACTCGAACCAAATGACTCAGGAGAATGATTATGTGGACAACACCAGCAGCTACAGAAATGCGTTTTGGCTTTGAAGTAACAATGTACGTAATGAACAAGTAATTAATCCTGTATTCATTACATCAAAAAAGCCTAGCAACTTGCTAGGCTTTTTTGTGTTTGTAGCATGTTAAAACCTTCTAAACGAACCTGTCACTACACCCCATATTTCAAATGACATCTCTTCAGTGATATTAATCACTGGGTAATCGGGGTTTGCAGGAATCAGTCTTGGTGCACCCGTCTTGGTTTTACCCAATGTTTTAATCGTAAATTCCCCATCAATCACAGCCATCACAATATCACCAACGGATGCTTGCTTAGCGCGATCGACCACGGCCTTATCACCACTGAGCAAACCCGCATCACGCATAGAGTCACCCGTAATCGTGACAAAAAAAGTCGCGTCCGCTTGCTGAATTAAATACTCGGAAACATCTAAGCGCTTTTCTATATGATCATCAGCCGGACTAGGTAAGCCAGCACGGACTTTAGAAGTAAACAAAGGCAATGCCAAGCTGACTGGATTTAAAGTTGAGGGAACAAGGGAATCAACGTTGCTTGATGCCAAGATATTCTTTCTGTCTTGATAATCAGAGAGGTAGCTCACAATTTTAGCTTTCTGACTCTCAGGCACCCTCACCACCGATGTTGGTTCACCATATTTACCACTGCCTGTTTTTCGGCCAGCGTTAAGGCGTTTGCCGCCATGTATGTTATCAGTATCTTTTTCCATTTTGAATATTGTAACAAATATCAAAAAAGAATAAAGGGCTTGATATATTCTTTTATAGCCACTACTAATAGCAGCGTATTAGCCTTAAAATATCCAACATTAAAATTAAATTGTATACTTAGCTTTTAATTACGAAAGTGATGAGTCGATGAGAAAACAACTTGTCATCATATTATTACTAACGACAACATTATTAATGACTGGCTGTTCTAGCTTATTTATTGATCCAAAATTTGGATCAGAATCAATAGCGCTGGTTGATGCTAGTAAAGTTGAAGGTTGTGAATTAAAAAGTAGGATCACTTTCAGTGTTCTTTCTAAAGTATGGTTTATTAACCGTGGCGAGAAAAGCGTTGAGAATAACTTACTGCAGATGGCACGTAATTCAGCGATTGAATCGAAGGCTGATACGATTGTTAAGGGTGAGTCAAAACGGTTTGGTGAACGCCTTTATTCTATATATCGCTGTAAATATTTATACAAAGCTAAAGATAAAGATGCCATAACGTTCAAGCAAGATTGATTGTCTCACATCCTCGATTAATGTGGTTGGAGCGCAAGTGGATGTAAAGCACTTTAATAAAAATGCTAAATTGGTGTATGATTTTAAATAAAGATTACTTAGGGGGGGTTGCTTTATGAAAAATTACCAAAATATTTAACAAAAGTTTATTAACTTAGCCTCTGCAGTGAATCAGTTAACCGAATTTAATAGTTTAGATGCTAATGAAGCGTTTGTGTTAGAACAGCTGAGTAAATATTGGGGAAGTAAGCAAAAAATTACTGTTTCTGAAGCTACAGCTATGTTCTCACGTTTTTCTAACTCGACTAGCCATCGTTATTTGAAAAACCTGCGTATTAAGGGTTATATTCAGTTAGTTGTTGATGAAACAGATAACCGAGTCAAATATGTATCATCAACCGAGTTAACACAGACTTATTTTAGCAAGCTAGGCGAGGCCTTATTGCAAGCAGCAGATAGATAGTATGTATTGATTTTTTACTCAACCCTTAGATTAATTATTGCTGTTGAATAATTAACTAATTCAAAGATTGTTGTATGAGTATCATAAGCTGCAAACGTTTTGTTTTAAGTTTCGCCAGTTATGCAATCATAGTTGCTGTGCTATGGGTATTGCTATATCAGCTTAATAAAATCGCCTTTTCTCAACTAACATTCTCTGTATACATCACTTTAATATTTATTCCTGCAGGTTTAAGACTTGTTGCAATATTGCTTTTTGATGAGGCGGCTGTTCTTGGGTTATTTGTTGGTGCCATCATTACCAGTGCAATAAATGCTAGTCTTGATTTACCAGCAACAATACTGATTAGCTTTATCTCAGCAGTCAGCCCTTACTTTTCTGTTGCACTGACAAAGTACGTACTTAATATAAATGACATATTGCACAATTTGTACGCAAGACAACTCATTCTGCTAAGCTTAATTTCAGCTGTACTCAGCTCCGTTACACACAATATTTTTTTCTATTTCTACCTTGGTTTATCTTCTGATGTTTTAAATGGTTTTTTGAGTATGTTTGTAGGTGATTTTTTAGGCTGCCTGTTACTACTTTATCTATTATCATTTATATTAAAGTGGATGCAGTATTCCCACAAAAAATCCAAATTAATAATCTGATTTCAGATTGTAGTTGTTTAAAACAACAAGCTAATACTGACTATACACAACAGTGAAGTTTACCAACCCAGTTCACTACATGGCTTAACAGTTTTTGTAATGATTAACTCGACATTCCTCAGCACGTTTTTGTGCAGTGAGCACTTGTTCCTGAGTTAATTTTTTTGCAATTAAATCTCTGGCCTTAACAGCATTAGCGTTGCCATTGGTAGCATCAATTTGAAACCACATATAAGCTGAAACTAAATCTTGCTGAGCCCCTTCACTGTTTGCATACATCAATGCAATTTTAGATGGCGCTGCAGCATCCCCTTGTTCAGTCGCTAATTTATACCATGCCAGCGCTTGCGCATTATCTTGCATCACACCTATTCCATTTGCATACATAAAGCCAATATTTGATGACGCAACAGCATCGCCTTGTTCAGCTGCTAGCTTGTACCACCTAAAAGCTTGTGCATTATCTTGCGCCACACCTTGACCATTTTTATACATAAAGCCAATATTAAATTGCGCATCAATATTGCCTTGTTCAGCCGCTAACGCAATCCACTTTACCGCTTGTCCATAATCTTGCTCAACACCTCGCCCATATTGATACATCAGACCTATTTTATATTGCGCTTCCGCAAGTCCATTATTAGCAAAAGCACTCAATATTGTTATTGCATCTGTGTAATGGCCTTCATCATATGCCTTTATCCCGTCTTCATATGTCTCAGCCGCACATCCAGTAAAGCAAATCAGCGCCGTCAAAAGCACACTCAGCAATCTCATCATGTTGTATATCCCAGCGATTCACTTTAAAAGTTTTTGTTTGGTCACATCATTGCAAACACACGCAATCAAATCTATTACATAAACAAAACACAAACAGTTGTGCCGGCGTCTTGAAATGATGCGCTTTTGGAATGTCAGAATTACATTAAAAAGCAGTAAACCAACCCTAACAAAATAATCATATTAATCATTACACTCAAAGCGTGTAACACTTTAAAAACCTTGTTGTTATTGGTATCACTTGCCTTATTGATTGCTGGTGTCAACACCCAAAGCGAGAGAGCAAATAATATGGCACTGACAAAAGTAATCATTGCTAGCTGAAAAGACTCTGCAAATACACCAGCTACAGCGCAGAAAAATCCAAGCACAAAATAATATTTAGGGAAAAAATTCCTCACATAAACGCTAGCCCACTCCTGCGGCAACACTTTAAAAATGGTAGGGGCAACACACACACTAAAAAATAACATTACACCTAAAATACCAGCAACTAAATACATACTTAACATGGTTTACTTTCGAAATTGTCTATTAAAAATAATAAATTTTTCTTCTGGCAATCAACGCCATTTAAAGTTGCAATTAAATTATTTATAGACTTAAATGCACTGGTCAGATTGAACTTAAGTGGCAACAATAGTCATAGTTGTTACAATAAATTTATGGGGTGTGGTGATGCAAAAACGATGGTTGGTTTTATTTTTATTGTTTTACAATTTGGCACAAGCAAATACCTTAGATGAGGCTAAACTGAAGGTACAGCAAAAAGATTTTGCGGCAGCTCGCGCTATTTATTTAGACTTAGCCAATGCCGGGGATGCTAAAGCGTGCTTCAACTTAGGCCTGATGTATCACGATGGCGATGGTGTAACGCAGAATATTGAAGAAGCGGTTAATTGGTATAAAAAATCGGCACAATTAAATTATAAAGAAGCCCAGTACACCTTGGCTTCCCTAGTGTTTAATCGTGAAATTCAAAGCATCAGTTATGACAATGCTGTGCAGTATTATCAGCAAGCCGCACAGCTAGGCCATGTAAAATCTCAGTTAAATTTGGGTATGTTGTACTACCGTGGCGATGTCATTACGCAAGATTTAAACGCAGCATTTAAGTGGCTAAGCCTAGCGGCAAGCAACAATAACAGTGAAGCTGAGGGCTATCTAGCGCATCTGTATTTGCAGGGTATTGGCGTAGAACAAGATGTTGTCAAAGCGGCAATGTGGCTAATACTCGCCACGGAAAATGAAGATAAACGTTTTACTAATAAACACACCAAAATACTGAATTATACGGCCTCTCAAATGAGCCCTGAGCAAATAGAGCAAGCCATCAGTATGGCAAAAAATTGCAAAAACCAACTCTTTACAGCCTGCTAAAACCTATTTAAATAGAAGCCTTGTTTTGAATATTGATTTAACTACCATAAAAAAGATCTGATTATTTTCTACATGTGTCACTTTAAAGCAGAAGAAATCCCCATTCATCAAATAGATAAAAATGGGGTCTGACACGTTTTTAAATTTAGAATTGGTATTTTACGAGGTATTAAGATCCGTCTTCAGTTTTTAAGGCCTACAATAACGACGCCATACTGTTATCTTTAATCGCTAGGCTATTAAAAAGCCCGCTTTGAAACGGGCTTTTCGTTACTGACTTATATTGACTATGTATTATTGGCCTACATTCCAAACATGTGAACTTGCTAACCATTTACCATCAGCGTTTTTCTCAAGTATGCTTGTGGTGATGCCGCCAAATGTAGGCGTTTTACCGTCCGACTCTGCTCCTTGAGCGCTCCATCTAGCAACCTGATAAATCATGTTACCAGAGGTCCCCACACTAATCACTTCTAAGCTGTGGTTGTGTACTCCCCCATCAACAAATCCTTGAAATAGGTTTTCGATTTCAGCACGACCTACTAAAGTCTTTCCGTCGCCCGCTGAAAGTATTGCATTGTCTGAGTAGAGTTCAGATAAGGCTTTAGCATCACCACCATTTAATGCTTTATTCCACTCAACATTTGTAGCTTCAACTATCGCTGATGCATCGACTGCTAGCTCCTCTGTGTGTTGACTACAAGCGACAGTGAGTGTCGTTGCTACTATACCAATTAAGACCATACGCAATAGTGAATTCAATTAAATTACTCCTTTAGTCATCATGCCCATGGCCTAACTGAGACCTCAAGCGTTAATATTTACGAACCAACAATCATTATAGTTAGCTGGCTAACTAAAGTCAACGCTATGCCAAAATAAGTCAGTTGCTCTTGAGCATCAAAAAAGCCCACATCACTGTAAGCCTTACTTAAACGATGGTTGGACTGCATACATTTTGAACAGATATTGCTATAGTTAAAGTACTCAAAGTTTAGGAAACATTCATGATGAAATGCTATCTCTACGGCAAGCTCTTTCCATTCATGTTGCTAATATTACTGACAAATGTCTGTCTCGCCGATGGCGCTATAGTAAGTTTATTAACACCTCAAGATAACATCATCTTGAACGAATTTGATGCGAGGCGAAGTGCTGCAATCGAGGCTGCTATACAATCAGCTGATCAAAAAAAAATCAACATACTAAACAAGGTCCTGACTGGGACATTAAGAAGTTTTGACGAAGGTTACGATCCCACTGGGACATGGAAATGTCGCTATCTCAAGCTAGGCCCAGAAGAGCAGCTTGTCATTTATGATTGGTACAACTGTAAGATTTTTGATGATGGTGCAAGCTGGGTTCTCAAAAAAACCTCAGGTTCACAGCTTTTCATGGGTCGACTGTATCGGTTAACCCATGAGCGATTACTGTATTTGGGATCATTGCATTATGCATATGAGAAGCCGATAGCATTTGGTACAAATACGCAGCGTAAACAGATGGCAATGTTGATGGGCCTAACAGATGGTCGCTTACGATTAGAGTTTCCAGCACCTCTTTTAGAATCAACTTTCGATATAGTCGAGCTGGTACCTATGGATTCAGCTTATTTTAATGAAGCACAGTAATACTAGCTGGATCAAACATAGGCCGCTCTTGCCCCTCATTTACATAGATGGCTAAGTCAGGCCAGCGTAGATCGACCATGAAATATCTCACGCCGTGGGTTGATTTACCGTATGGCCCGCAAAGTGGTTCAGGAACCTCAACTTCTGCAGTGGTTACTGGGGCCTCTGCCTTCGAAGCGTATAGCTCAAAGAAACTTAACGTACTTGTTGACGTTTGAATGGGAATACGCTGCCATTGGCAATCGTTATCAGAGAGTAAAAAACCGGCATTATTGAGTGATTCGTTCAAAGATGAAATGCCTACATCAGGCGAGATTTTCCAAGGCTGCACAACCAAGTCTATCATTTTATTTTCATGCTGCAATACAAAACCATATTGGCTTTCATCCCAGACAATGCTCCACTGACCAGTTGAGAGTTGGCAAAACTCACTCCACATGCCTAGGCCACTCCCTTCAATCCAGCGCCAAGAACAGTCATTTTCAGATGTATGCCAATCAGGTTTTGAGGGAAGTTGCAGACTGTTTTTATCTTCTTTATAACAACCAGTCGCTGCCAATGCAATTAAACATGCAAGAATAAATTTAAGTGTCATTGTGACCACCATCCTTCAAGTTTCAGAGCTTGTCGCGCCGTCTCGTGCATATGACATGCCATCGTTGCTGGTCCACCTCCTGTGCCACCCAACCATTGGGCTTGCTCGTATAGACATGAAGCATCACGATAGGATAGCCAAGCTCGTTGCATACGACGTAACGTGTCTGAGAGAGAAACAGTAGATGCCCGAATGCTGTTCATTTCTTTGTCTTCTTTCTTGGCATTTCGCATACGTTTTGCATACGCCTGATTAAGCTTTTGATCCCAATATTTAAGCTCATTCTCAAGACAGCTCATCATACCGATAGTTGTGTCTCCGCCAGGAGATGCCATACAAGCCTGGGCAGATAGACCAACGCAATCCAACACTGTATGGTTAGATAAACTTGGTGATGAATGATGAGCCTCTACTAAACATTGGTTTGTCATTTCTGATGTGAAAACTGGCTCTAATTCCGCGATAGCTCCTTGACTGAAGATAATCCCCAGCATGGCTGAACAAATTTGAGTAATCATTCTTTTTCTCTGCAAATCAATCATTGAACGCTAACCTCAATATAGTTTATGGCACATTAACATCATAGCAAAATGATAAGGTGAGTTCATAATTGAACAATAAAAGTGCACTACATTTTGTCATTGCTGCTTAAATCCTTAGATGTATCGTTGAACTCTATGGTTGCCGCAAGCCCCTCATTTACTACAGAACAAATGGCTTCTCATCATCATGCTTTTCAAACTTCAGTGATGAAATGTCATTATTGTTACCATGTTGTCTTTTTGGGTACTCCCCCAGGAGGACTTCCTGTTGGCGTAAAACATTTCAATATAATCCAATACATCAGGCCTTTATGATCCCCCTAAAAACAGTCACAGTTAAAAATAGAGAGATGATAACGAGCAAATAAAAAGGGAGCCTAAGCTCCCTTATGTATTCTTAATGCTATATTACTTGTTCATTACGTACATTGTAACTTCAAAGCCAAAACGCATTTCAGTAGCTGCTGGTGTTGTCCACATAATAGATTCCTTTAAGTTAATATCTAGTTAAAAATATGTCTAACTGATATATAGAATATTACACTGATCAAAAATAACAACCCTATCACTGTTCATGAACGATAGCTCAGTAAAATCATGATACGAAATGAATCGCTTATTACTTTTTAGCTTCTTCTTTATCGTCTGACTCTTCTTTGTCTTCGATAACAGCACCAGTTAAAGCATCGCATTCCACTTCCCAATACTTACCATCATTACCCTGCACATCAACATCAATGATGTTTTTACCGTCCTCAGTCTCAACTTCTACTTCGGTAACAGCGCCTGGATGTCTTTCCAATGCAGTTTTTATACAAGCCTCTAATGTAGCGTTATGTGCATCTGGATTACTAATTTTAATGCTACCTTTGTGATAATTGCCATCTCCAGCATTGCTAATTGATACGAATGTTAAACCGATAGTTGCCAAGATAATTGCAGCGATTTTTGTCATGATTCACTCCTGTCTAAATAATAAGTGGTGTTCTGTTTTTGAATAAATATACGGCGTTATCTGAAACTGATATGTTTAGATAAACAAAAAGGAGCATAAGCTCCTTTTTGTAAATTCCGGATAGGAATTATTTATTCATTACGTACATTGTAACTTCAAAGCCAAAACGCATTTCAGTAGCTGCTGGTGTTGTCCACATAATAGATTCCTTTAAGTTAATATCTAGTTAAAAATATGTTTAACTGATAGTCACAATATTATGCTAATGCAAAAATTGGTCCCTATTGCTGATCATGAACAATGGCTCAGTAAAATCATGATCGACTAGTCATTTGATTTTAAATGTACTGGCAATAAAAAAGCTCACATCACTGTGAGCTTGATATTTTGGTGGCCCGAACTGGAATTGAACCAGTGACACGCTGATTTTTATCTGCGTTAGCATCAGTATTCCGCTTGCCATTCTGCTTGTCCTATTTGGCTCATATTTTTATCTATTATTTATGATTATTGAGAGATGCTGGCACAAAACCTTCATTCACTAACGCCTGAACTACGCCACGCATCAGGTAATTGTTGCGGAAACCAATCGTGTATTGCCTTGCGCCTTCAGTGATAGGAATTAGCAGTTTACGCTCTACCATTTTTTTAATCTGATAGGTACGTTGTGCATCGGTTAAATCTTTGGTTACTTTCTTAAAGTCAGATGCTTTAGCCACTCCGTTTACCAAAGCCACATGCAACATTAACTCTTCGGTGGCTGTTATCCATTGTCGTTCTTTGGCAAGTTTGAGTGCTGGCGAAATAATATTTTCAGACAAAAATTTAAAATCAGAGAGCATATCCACTTTGCGTAGTTCGTCCAAAATACCTTGCAACACATACACACACCATGACTCTATGCCTTGTGCGGTTCCTGCATCTCCCATAGACAGCATGGCATAGTACTTGTCGCGATCGTTACAAAAAACAGCAGTTGGATTGAGCACACGACCTCCTGCCTTCACATTGAAACCAAACTTAATTAACAACGTGTAGGTTAGCAGGCGAACAACGCGGCCATTCCCGTTTCCAAATGGGTGCACCCAACCAAAGCGATGGTGAGCCATAGCCACTTTAATCAAATCATATTTAGGAGCATGCTTCTGGTTGATAAATGCAATTAACTCTTGCATGTATTGCGCCACCAAAACAAATTCAGGTGGTAAATGTTCTGACTGGGCAATTCGCACAGGCTTTTGACGGTAAGCACCTGGGGTATCATCCCCTTCACGTTCTAAACCAGTTACTGCAATTGTATGTAACTCACGAATAAAAATATCGGTAATATCATCATTCGTTTTAAAGTGCGCTTCAATATATTCCATTGCCCGCTCAATGTTTTCCATCTCGCGCAATTGGTCGGTAAGGGCTTGGGGCTTATCTTCTAATTTGCTCTCCACATAGTCAGCCAGAGTAGTATGGTTGCCTTCAATACGCGCAGAGCCCAAGCTTTCAAGCATGTGAAAAATTGATTTAAGCTGAAAAAAAACTGGGGCGGGCGTGGTGCCACTCAGCTCTAAACGGCGCAAGTGTTCCAACTCAGTCAATACATCCACCAAAGGGGAATCAAAAGACGGATTAGGCAACGCCAAATCAAAATGATTAAACTGCGGCATAGTTGTTAATGATATTAATTTTCTATAAAGATTATTGACATTATCTTGAATAATGCTTTAAATTATCTTTAATTGCAACAGTATCATTGTAATGAAATCAATGGATTATACATATTAATGTATATTGATTATCTATAAACATCTTAATGGATATCTGTAACTCTTAAATAATTAACTCAAAATTAATCAAAATAACTTAAGCTTTAATCAACTTAAAACTCACTTGGTAACGATAAAACGAAATGTTGTTAACTGCAGCTAATGCCCATCTTAGTTTTTGGTCATCGTCCAAGGCAATAATGACACCTTCCACAATTTGATCTGGCGGATTCAAGTAGTAAGTGCGACAACTATAACTTTGGTTTTAGGCAATAAAAAAGCCCACATCACTGTGAGCCTTATTATATTTGGTGGCCCGAACTGGAATTGAACCAGTGACACGCGGATTTTCAATCCGCTGCTCTACCAACTGAGCTATCGGGCCATTGCGACTAATGAAATTAATTGCAAGTCGCGCATTATAGCAAATATTGTTCGAGTGGGAACACTTAATGATATTTAATATTTGAAAACTATAAAAAAAATTATATTTGGCATAGGATTCTTGCGTCAGTTTAGTCATTTGGTCTAGGTTTGGCATTTTGAGTCATGCAAATAAGGAGAAGAAGATGGGTTTGTTTTCATTCATTAAAGATGCTGGTGAGAAGTTGTTTGGTATTGGCGATGCGAAGGCTGTGGAGCAGGAGCAGGCTTCAGTGGATAATATTGCGAATGCGAATAAAGCGGCAGCAGATGCGATTAAGGCTTATGTGGTTAAGATGGGCTTAGAGGTTGAAAATTTAGAGATTGGTTTTGATGGTAAAACGGCTGCTGTGAGTGTTGCAGGTGATGTGGATACGCAAGAGACGAAAGAGAAGATTTTGTTGTGCTGCGGTAATGTTAGGGGTGTGGTGAGTGTTGAGGATAATATGACGGTGACGCATGTTGAGCCTGATGCACAGTTTCATACGGTGGTGAGTGGTGATACTTTATCTAAAATTGCGAAGCAATTTTATGGTAATGCTAATGCTTACATGAAGATTTTTGAAGCAAATAAGCCGATGTTAAGCCATCCTGATAAAATTTATCCAGGTCAAATGTTGCGTATTCCAGTATAGGGTTTTGGACTGTAAAGCGGTCTTTATACACTATATTAGTCGTTGTTTTGGCCCGTACAGCATTTGTCTGTGCGGGCTTTTTTCTTGTTTATCAATTATAGTTATCATCTATGCAGACTATTCATTCTTCTTCTATTTCCGTTGATGCTATCAGTCTTGAAATAGCATCCGCTTTGCAGCAAAAAATAAATAGTAAAACCAAGCCCTTAGGTGCTTTGGGTGCTTTGGAGACTGTGGCGCTTCAAGTGGGGGCAATTCAAAATACAATATCTCCTGAATTGCATCGGCCTAGTGTGCTGGTGTTTGCTGGGGATCATGGCATTGTGGAGGAGGGTGTGAGTCCTTATCCGCAGGCGGTGACTGCTCAAATGGTGATGAATTTTTTAGCGGGTGGGGCTGCGATTAATGTGTTTGCTAAGCAGCATGATATTGCTTTGCGGGTGATTGATAGTGGTGTTAACTTTGATTTTAAGCAGGTGCCCAATCTGACGCACGCTAAAATCGGATTAGGCACACAGAATTTTTTATATACAGCTGCAATGACAGAATTGCAGTGCGAGCAAGCGTTGATTGCAGGACATAAAATTGTAAAACAAGAGCTGGATGCGGGAACCAATATTGTTGCTTTTGGCGAGATGGGGATTGGTAATACGTCGTCTGCAAGTTGCATGATGAGTATATTGTGCAATCAACCAATCGCACAGTGTGTTGGACGCGGCACAGGTTTGAATGATGAAGGACTGCTGAAAAAAACAGCGATATTGGGTCAGGCGTTAGACCAACATCATTTGGGTAATGCAGATCCTTTTACAGTATTAATGACCTATGGTGGTTTTGAAATCGCCATGATGGTTGGGGCAATGTTGGGCGCGGCGCAATACAAGGCTGTATTGTTGATTGATGGTTTTATTGCAACTTCAGCGTTATTGGTTGCTGCTAAAATGCAGCCGAATATATTGCAATATTGTATTTTTTCGCATTGTTCAGATGAGTCGGGACATCCATTAATGTTAGATTATTTAAATGTAAAACCATTGTTGAATTTGGGCTTGCGTTTGGGTGAAGGAACGGGTGCTGTGCTTGCCTTTCCTTTGGTGCAATCTGCAGTGCGCTTCTTAAATGAAATGGCTAGTTTTGAAAGTGCTGGGGTGAGTCAGCAATGTTAAGCCGCTTTAAATTAGAATGGCGCTATTTTTTATTGGCGGTTGGCTTTTTTACACGGGTGCCAGTGCCTAGTTTTACAAATTTTAAGGTTGAAGAGTTAAATCATTCAGCCAAATATTTTCCTTTGATTGGTATTTTAGTTGGCGCAGTAGGGGCTGGCTTTTACCTGTTGAGCGCACGATGCTTACCGCAAACGCTTGCGGTATTAATCAGCATGGCCAGCACAATCTATTTAACGGGTGCATTCCATGAGGATGGCTTGGCAGATAGTGCAGATGGCATGGGTGGCGGTTGGAAACGTGAGCAAATACTCACTATCATGCTCGATTCTAGGCTGGGAACTTATGGAGCAATTGCTATATTTTTAGCGTTATTTGTTAAGTTTGAATTGTTATCAACATTGCATCACACCTTAGTTGCTTTTGCATTAATCATGGCTCATTCGCTTAGTCGTTTGAGTGCTGTATGGATAATGGCAACATTGCCTTATACAAAGATGGAAGGTAAGGCAAAGCCACTGGCTACACACATTAACCGCACGGATTTAATCTTGGCTAATGTGATGGGCGTGCTGCCTTTCTTTGTTTTTATTGGCTATCAATCGGTCAATCATGGTTTTACACAATCGCTATTGAATGTTGTATTACTAACGCTTATTCCTATGCTGTTAGTGGGGGTATGGTGGCGCCGTAAAATTAACTATTGGTTAAATGGTTATACTGGCGACACTTTAGGCGCTATGCAACAAATGACAGAAATTGCATTTTATTTTGGTTTGGTTTTATGGAGTATGAATAGTTGAAATTGACTTTAATTCGACACACTAGCTTGCAAATTGCACCTGGTGTTTGTTACGGGCAAACGGATGTTGATGTGTCCGTTCATTTCATGCAAGAAGCGTTAATTACGCAAAAAAAATTGGCTAATATGCCGATTGATGCGGTGTTTTGTAGCCCTTTACAGCGTTGCGTAAAATTAGCCGAAGCGCTTAAGTTAAGCAATGTTCAGCAAGATGATCGTTTAAAGGAATTGCATTTTGGCGATTGGGAAATGCAAGCTTGGGGTGATATTCCACGTGATTATTTTGATGAGTGGGCGCAAAATTATGCACACATGGCACCGCCGAATGGTGAAACTTTTAGCCAGCTGCAAGCTCGCGGCATTGTTTTTATTAATGAAATGTTAAATCAACATCACAGCAAACATGTGCTTGTTGTGACGCATGGCGGCATGATTAGAGCTTTGCTTGCCTATGTGCTTTCCATGGAGTTAAAAAGTTTGTTTAGATTTAATATTGATTACGGCAGTCTGACACAATTAGATTTTAGTAGCGATGTTCCAAAAATCAACTTTGTGAATCATTAACTAATCATTGTTTATTAGCAGCAATCACTTTTACTTGTTGACCTAAGCATTCAACGATTTGACCAGCACGAATTTTGGCCGTTTTGCGTAACTCTATTTCGCCATCTACCGTAACAATGCCCTCCGCCACCATGGCCTTGCCTTGGCCACCACTCTCTGCGATGCCTTCTGCTTTCAATAAATCGCACAAAGCAATATAGTCACCTCTTAGTACAAATTCAGCCATGGCTATCCTTTTAGTTGTATTGGCAACCCAGCAGCGATAAAGCTTACTTTATCTGCTAATGTTGCTATTGATTGATTTAAACGACCTTGTTCATCTTGAAATTGGCGATTAATTTCACCTAAGGGCACAATACCCATGCCAACCTCATTACTCACTAAAATGACCTCGCCTTTAAGCTTCGGCAAGGCATTAACGAAAGCCGCGCGCTCATTTTCCCAGCTCACCGTTTCGGGCAATTCACAATCAGGGCAAATGCATTGCGCAAGCCATAATGTGAGACAGTCAACAATCACACAAGATGTTCCTGTTGCGTGCGTTTCTAGTGTCGCGGCTAAATTGAATGGCGCTTCAATAACTTGCCAGTCTTTTGGACGACGTGCTTGATGATGAGCAATGCGTGTTGCAAATTCGTCATCATACACTTGCGCAGTTGCAATATAAGTAACTGCTAACTGACTAGTTGCCGCAAGCTTTTCAGCAAAAGCGCTTTTGCCAGAACGTGCGCCACCTAACACTAAATGCACTGCCATCTTATTGTGTCTTTCCCCATTGTTGCAGAATGGTTTGCAATTGTTTTAGTCCATATAAAAATATCGATGGACCAGGCTGTAAAATATCCGCAGATTTTATCTCAAATAACATATTATTTTTTACGGCGGGCATGTCATGCCAACCTGGTCGCGATATGACTTCTGCTGGCTGAAATTTTTTACCACACCAAGAGGCAATCATCATATCTGGCATGCGTTCTAATACTTGAGCGGCAGTGACAATGCGCTCACGTGCGCTGTGAAATTGGCTTAACTCAGGAAAGCAATCTTCTCCGCCTGCTATGTCAATCAGCTCAGCGGCCCAGCGTATGCTACACATCATGGGATCATTCCACTCTTCAAAGTAGACTTTAGGCTTGCGTGGCAGTGAACAAGCCACTGTGCGAGCCTTGGCGATTTGTGTTTGTAGCTCTTTTACAATGCTCTCGGCTTTTGATGTTGCCCCAACTAAGCGACCCGTGGTAACAATCATACGAAAAATATCTTCTATAGAACGTTGATTGAACACATGCACTTCAATGCCAGCTCGAACAAGCTCAGCAATAATATCGGCCTGTAAGTTGGAAAATCCCAACACTAAATCTGGTTTTAGATCCAAGATTTTATCTATTTTTGCTGTCGTAAAGGCGGCCACTTTTGGTTTTTCTTTACGTGCAATCGCAGGTCGCGTGGTATAACCAGAAATGCCAACAATGCGATCTTGCTCACCTAGCATATAAAGCACTTCTAGGGTTTCTGTCGTTAAGCAAATAATGCGTTGAGGTAGGGTGTTCATTTGATGCCAGAATCACTTTCCCAATAATTTTCCATTAACATATCGCTTAGTGGTTTTTCTGTTGCCCAACCTTCTTCAACCAACATTGGCTCTTTATAAAAGCTGTTCACATAACCTAAACACAAAACGGCAATTGGTTTTGCGCCCTTAGGCATTTTTAATAATGTGGCGAGCTTTTCAGGGTCAAATAAACTAACCCAGCCCATACCAATCCCTTCTGCTCTGGCCGCTAACCATATATTTTGAATCGCACAACTGACCGATGCTAAATCCATCTCTGGCAATGTGCGGCGACCGAAAATATGTTTCTCTCTATCGTCGCATAAAGTGGCTACTAACAGTTCGCCACAATCTAAAATACCTTCTACTTTAAGGCGCATAAACTCAGCCATACGAGCAGTAGTTTCATATTCACCAATCGCTGTTGCAGTTTTAATGCGCTCTTCGTTAACCTGCTGATGTATCTTTTTGCGCAATTCAATATCATGAATTCGAATAAACCGCCAAGGCTGCATCAGCCCAACGCTAGGTGCGTGATGTGCTGCCTGTAATAGCCTTGTCAGCAGTTCAGCTGGGATAGGGGTAGGCAAAAAGTGACGCATGTCACGCCGATCTGCTATGACTCTATAAATCGCCTCTTTATCTTGCTCAGAATAACTATGCTTTCTCATCTTTTAGTTAAAAAGCCGCGTTAGAAATTGTCCCTAACGCGGCTTATTTTTACCATATCACCTGTTTATGAAGTAGAGACAGCCGCACGCAGATTGCGTGTTGGCAATACTTGAATCAGTATCCAAAATGCAACTAAATACATCAAGGTATAACCCATATAGCTAGGTAAATATTCCCAGCCATGTTTTAACGATTCTGTTAAACCTTCAGCAGGAAAGCGCCCAGAGAATAGGTAATAGGTTTGCGTTGAAATCACAAAAGCAAGCAATGTCGCCGATGCGCTAGTAATGACATATTTAAGCAAGTGATATGGCTCGCTTTGCTTCGCTAACCAAAGACCTGCTAACCACATCACAGCGTAAGTTGGCAACATGCCCCAATAACCATCTGTTAAACAAAATGCTTGAAAGCTATCAATCGCCGCTGCACCAAAATCAATCACCGTTGCAAGCACAGCAAAAAAAGCAAACCAAACAGCTCTTTTTAAATATAGACCACCAATCAGTAATAACGCTAAACTGGCATCAGGCAGTGCTACATGCGTCATAACATGGCTGCCGCGCGTGAGTAACATGAAAAAAGCCAAGATGGCTGCAATGATAATCTGTCTGTTGATTTGTGATGTCTTCATAACTGTCTCCGTTTTTATGGTTGGTATCATACCATTTATTAAAAAAAGTACGCTAATGATGCTGCTGGTAAATTAACTACTTTGATTCCCATCTAAGATTGACAAATAAGTTAGTGCCTGGCACTTGATAAGGTAAGTTATTAAAATCTAAACCAAAGGTATACTCTTTGTTCAACACATTATTTAAACGAGCTTGTATTTTTAAGTTGCTGTTGAGTAGATATTCTGTATTCAGATTAAGCACGCTATAGCCAGCTAATCTGCGTGTATTTGCTTTGTCATTAAACCGATGCGAACTTGTTAATATTTCTGAACCGAATCTCCAATTAAGTAGCTGGTAGCTTAAGTTAAGTTGCGCATGACGCTTTGCTCGTCTGGCTAATATTAGATTGCTACTGTCATCCGTTGGGGACTGTATGTCAACACTACCGCTAAGAGCAAATGGCCCGTTTTGATAATCTCCATATAAGCTAAGGCCTTTAATGGTGACATTACCAAGATTAACGGCGGTATCAGCAGGGATACCTTGTGCGGGCAAAATAAGATTGCTAATTGTATTTTCAAACGCAGTAACATTGATACCAGTATTTTGGTCACGATAGGATAGTGTGACTTCTTTATTTCTAGACTTTTCAGGTTGCAAATTAGGATTTCCTTCATAGCTAAAGCCAAAGCCAAAATCTTCAAAAGGAAAGTATAAGTCATTAAAAGTAGGAACTTTATAGGCTGTTCCATAGCTGCCGCTAACACGCCATGCAGAGGAAAGTTTAAAGCCATATCCAATATTGCCAGTGGTAGCTTTACCAAACTGTGAGTTAAGATCACGTCTGAAACTTGTTTGAAAACTGTGGTTCCCATAATCAGCAAAATAGCTAGCAACGTAACCATTATTTACTCGTTCAGTTTGGTCATAATTTGTAGTCGAGGTTACTTCTTCATCTAGGCGATCGTACATTAATGATAGAACACCTACTGGTAATTTGAAGTCATGTTGCCAATTGATTTGTGTTTGTTCAGTGTCAAATCTACTGCGCGCAATAGCGCCAATAAAATCTTCATCAACATTAGACTGTTTATCTTGGCTCATTCCAACTCGTAACTTCGATTGCCAGAAGGGAAGCCATTGGTTATTGGCGTTAAAATTGATTGACCTTTGTAGTAGCTTTGTTCTTGAGTCGAAGTTTGTTAGATTAAAGCTATCATCAAAAGCGGTCTCACCCTTGCTCTGAAAAAACTGTACTCCAAGTTCATGCCCCAAAGCAATTGTTTGATTAAGTCTAAAATTAACTGCAAGATTGTCATAGCCATCATTATCTTGCACATTTGGGTTGTTATTTTTTATGCTATCAAAGCCATTTGAATTAACACCAGATAGGCCAACTGTGAATGCTGTATCATTCACTTTTCCGGAAGCGCCAATATCACCTTGAAATGTGTTGTAGCGTCCATAACCTAAGCTGCCATAAAACGTTGGCCTATTGTGGTTTTTGCGGGTGAAAAGTTGAATGACACCTCCTATTGCATCTTGACCATATAAACTTGTTGCTGGGCCACGTAATATTTCAATTCTTTCAAATTGGGCTAATGGTAAATTCTCGATAGCTGTTGTACTAAAAGTAGCAGAGCTAATCCTCATGCCATCAATTAAAACAACTACATGACTGCTATTGGTACCTCTCATAAAAATACTGGCTGGCTTTCCTAAGCCACCACTATTGCTCACCTCTATGCCATGTTGCATTTGAAGCAAATCAACTAAAGTGGATTGTCCAGAGCGATCAATCATTTCTTGATTAATCACCGTCACATCCGCTATTACATTTTCACGCGGTTGCGGTACACGCGCAGCTGTCACTACAACATCTTGTAGTTCAATATTTTCCGTTGCAAAAGAAAGTGGTGTAAATGCCAGCCCGACTAGGCTAGCGATGATGGTTTTTTTCATTATATTTTCCCTATTAGCATGCGACCCCGCATGCGTGTGATTTAAACTAGGGAATACAGAGGGTTTGGGGATAGACAAAAAATGCACGAAGTAAAAAACAGCGTGTCAGCTTTTGGTACCGTCACCCCGCGGTATTTCCTAGCGTGCCTAAAGTTAGGCAGGTTGTTGCGAGGCCGGTCTCCGGGCTTGTGAGCTCTGATAGTGCGCCTTCCCAAGTGTTTAACACTCAGTGGCTGATAGCAGTATCATCAATAACGCTAACTTACCGTTGCGGGGGCAGCATAGGATTTATTAAATTACTTTAATGCACCTATTTCCCAGTTTCACCTTTCTTGTTTGAAAACAATAAGGCACCTGACAACTTTGCCGATTATAAGGGATGTGAGAGAGAAAACAACCAAAACTTGAAAACAACAGAATGCGTATTTTTATTAAATTACTTTGAATGACGTTTGTTAGCTATTGACTAGTATGAATTTTTTAAATTATAGTTGGGTAATGGATACAGATATAAAAGAGTTGGAAGTAAAGCTATCTAAGCTGGTTGCTTTGTGTGCCTCGTTACGTGCAGAAAACACGCAGTTGCGGGATAAAGCAGATACATTAAACAGCAAAATAGTGCAGGCCAGTGCTAAACTTGAAGGCTTGTTAAGCACATTACCGCAAGATGAAGAGGTTGCATGAGTACAGCGAAATCAGTAGATGTGCAAATTATGGGGCGAGAGTTTACTGTATCTTGCACCGATGAAGAGCGTCAAGGCCTAATGGATGCTGTTGCTTATCTTGACAAAAAAATGCGTGATATACGCGATTCTGGCAAAGTGGTTGGCGCGGAGCGTATTGCAATAATGGCAGCACTCAATATGTCACATGAAGTGTTGAATACTAAGAGTGGTAATATTGATATTGGTGATTGTAGGCGCAGGATAAGCGCGATGCAGAATCAAATTGACGATGCGATTGCGGAACAAAGTAAGCTACTTTAATTTTCAACAATACACAATTTGTAATATTTCTGATTGATCATCCGTTTGTTTTCTCTGGTGTTGCTTGGGTCTAATATTCCTTGAACTAGTCTTTGTTATAGGTTTCGGCTCATCAAGTTGCGGTGCGATCGCTCTAAGTTGGGCTCACTTTTAAGTGACCCTTGGCGAGCGAACCTAATGCGCTTTAGGCTGTTACCACCTGAACTTATTTGGTTCAGGATTAACGGCCCAGGCAACACCAGAGCAAACAGTTTTTGTTTTTAATGCGAAATTACTGCGTTGTTTTACGCTTGCCGTACCAGTTGTACTGTCGGCGCTAAAACGCCTTGTACTCTCGCATTAAAAATCAAAAAACAAATTTTAATTTTATTAACACAATTGCGACGTTATCTCACCTTGTCGTACTTAATGTACTCCCTGCGGTTCGATGCCTTGCACTTGCATTAATAAAATCAAAATTAACTGTCTTAATCCATTGAATTGGTACAATATATTTTTCGCTTCTCATGCTAGATGTACTTTCACATAACAATGCACAAAGACACTTTGATTTTAGCGTAATTGGTGATATTTCAAGTCTGACAAACTGACTATATCTAAACATTTTTCATGACTAGCTTCTAAGATAACTGGCGGTGCAAACCCTGCTTCACTTGCTTCTAGCCAACGTGCTGCACAAAGACACCAGCGATCACCAGCTTTGAGTCCGTCAAAGCCGTATTCAGGACGGGGCGTGCTTAAATCATTGCCTTGCGATTTTGAAAAGACGAGAAATTCGTCAGTTACTTGTGCGCATACTGTATGGCTGCCCAAATCTTCAGCACCTGTTTCACAACAGCCGTTGCGAGTGAATCCAGTTAGCGGCGTTAAGCCACACACTTGTAAGTTGGTCCCTAGGACATTGCGCGCCATACTTTTACCTTTTAGTTAACACTTGATTTATCATACCAAAATAAAACAATAATTGATTAATAAATGACCTAAAAAGGAGTCAATAATGAGTGCGCTTTATGGAGAGCAACACCGTGCAATGCAGGCTGAATTTGAAACTACAGCCTTAGCTGATGCCGTTCATTCAATTATTGTGATGCCAGAGTTGGCACCAGAACATGAGGGGTTTATTTCAAGTCGCGATATGTTCTTTTTAACAACGATTGATCACCGCGGTTTCCCTACTTGCTCTTATAAAGGCGGCAATATTGGGTTTGTAAAAGTCATTGATGGAAAGACCTTGGCATTTCCTAGTTATGACGGTAATGGCATGTTTTTATCGATGGGCAATATAGCCAATAATAATAAAATTGGCATGTTATTTATCGATTTTGAAACGCCACATAGGGTACGGATTCATGGCACTGCAACGGTTAATAAGCAAGATGCTTTATTGGCTAATTATAAAGAAGCCGA
This sequence comes from Methylophilaceae bacterium, assembly GCA_965655675.1. Taxonomy (GTDB): domain Bacteria; phylum Pseudomonadota; class Gammaproteobacteria; order Burkholderiales; family Methylophilaceae. The sequence continues at coordinate 59,561 of CBFHHI010000001.1, forward strand.
TTTAATTGTACGGGTGACGATTGAAGAAGTGTTTGTCAATTGCCCACGTTATATTCATCAATATACAAAGAAAACCACTAGCCAATATGTGCCACAAGAAAGCTGTCAAACCCCATTGGCACAATGGAAACGCATTGCACCACTACAACCTGTTTTGAATACACAGACGCAAGAGCAAGCATCGAAAGCAGGACTGATTTCACCAGATGAGTATGGTGAGTTAGTCATGAAAGGGCAAGGCTAAAAAAAATGGGCACTTAGTGTAAGTGCCCATTACGCTTCTTAGTGAAGTGTATCGTGATTAAAGTTTGGTATCTAAACTACCCATTGATTTAGGATAAGTCACAATACCCCAAGGCATGCCAGGCGTAGAGATTTCTTTTGTTACTGCTTGGGTTTCAGTATCAATTACAAAAGTTGCATCAGATTTGCCACAGGCTAATAAAATTTGTTTGTCGTCTGGTGTAAAAGTAAAATGCCAGCAACGATTGCCAGTTGGAATATCTTTCATTTTTTCGTAAGTTTTGGCATCAAATACTTGCAATACTTTGTCTTTATTCGCTGCCACATAAATGTGATCGCCAGTCGCGTCAAAAGAAATACCATAGGGTACATTGCCAGTATCAACTGTGCGGATAAGATTAAAGTCTTGATCCATCACCATAAATTTATTGCCATATTCTAGCGTTGCAACATAGGTTTTGCCATCTGGTGATATTTTGATACCGCGAGGACGATCGCCATACTCATGCGTATGAATGGTTTTAACTAATTCGCCAGTTTCAATATTATGTACAGTAATTGTATTGTCCGCTTCGTTAGTAATGACGATTTGTGATCCGTCACCAGAAAATTCGATACCTTCTGTTTCTGGCCCCCCAACAATATCTTTGATTTTTTCGCCTTTGTTCAAATCAACGATAGCAATGCGTGCTGGTGTTTTGTCGTCATCGTCATCATCGTCATCTTCCGCCTCTTTTGATCCAGGTTTTGGTGGAGGGCCGCCAACCGCGCTTGGTTCAGATGAAACAAAAGCGAAATTGCCACGAATGCGCACAAATTCTGGGTTTTTACCGACGTTGATTTGTTGGATAACCTCACCTGTTTCTGTGTCGATAACCGCAATGCTTTCATTTTCTCGAGTGGCAACAATTAATTTTTTGCCATCATCTGTGATGCCTAAACCACGTGGACTTTCAGCTTTTATATCAATATTCTTGATGACTTCCATCGTGCTTAAATCTACTACAGTTACTCCAGCATTTTGGCTAGTAATATAAGCGACACCTGCACTGTTAGCGATTGCTTCCGTTGTTTGTGGTAGTGTTTCCGCTGTTGTGGCTTCTTCAGCTTTTTGCTGATTACAAGCACTTAGCGTTGTGATTAATGTCATTAAAATTAAACTCACTCGCGTTTTACTAAACGCTATACTTTGTTTCATCCCGCTTCTCCATTGTCGTTATTTACTAAGGTATTTGTCTTAATACTGATGCCAAAATAATGCAAAAGTTCTCATTGAATTATAAAGGAAAACGCACCATCCGTTTCAAGCCTATCTGACCACGTAGGATAATCTCCTAAGTAAAAGCTTGAATTTAACCCAGGAATAAAGCATAGGCTGGGTTATTGGATTCATCCCAATAGGGGTAGCCTAAGTTCTTTAAGAAAGCATAAAATAGCGCGAGTTGGTGCGGAGGTACCTGCATACCAACCAGTACACGACCAAAATCTGCACCATGATTACGATAATGAAATAAGCTGATATTCCAATCATGTTGCATGGCATTTAAGAAACTTCTGAGTGCGCCAGGTTTTTCAGGAAATTCAAATCTAAAGACTACTTCATTTTCTGCTTGCGGTGCTCTACCGCCGACTAAATGGCGTAGATGTAATTTTGCTAGCTCGTTGTCAGTCAAATCTAGTGTGTCTAAGCCTTTTGCCACAAGATTGTTAATCAATGATTGTGTTTCCGTTGCGTCGAGTATGGCGATACCCACATAGATATGAGCTATTGCTGAATCGGCATAGCGGTAATTAAACTCGGTGATATTATGATTTCCCAATAGGCTACAAAAGGCTTTAAAAGCACCGGGTTTTTCAGGAATAGTAACGGCTAAAAGCGCCTCTCTTTTTTCACCAACTTCAGCACGTTCTGCAATAAAGCGTAGACGGTCAAAGTTGACATTGGCGCCTGAAGCAATACCAATTAAGGTTTTTCCTGTTATTTTTTGTTGTTCAACATAGGCTTTTATTCCAGCCGTTGCAAGTGCGCCAGCAGGTTCTAAAATGCTACGCGTATCTTCATAAACATCTTTAATTGCGGCACAAATAGCGTCATTGTCGACCACGATCATTTCATCGACATAGTGCTGGCATAGGGCAAAAGTATGTTCGCCTACTTGTTTGACAGCGGCACCATCTGCAAATAAACCAACCTGTTCCAGCATTACTCGGTGACCAGTCTTTAAGGATAGTGTCATGGCCTCGGCATCTTTGGCTTCTACACCAATGATCTTGATTTCAGGCCGTTTTGCTTTGACGTAGGCCGCAATACCAGCCATTAATCCACCACCACCAACGCAGCAAAAGATGGCCTCAATAGGTTCAGGATGGGCATTTAAAATTTCCATCGCAATCGTACCTTGCCCAGCAATCACGTCAGGATCGTCATAGGGGTGCACAAAAGTCAGGTTCTCAGATTGTTCTAATTGTAGTGCATGTACATAAGCATCTGAATAACTGTCGCCGATTAGTATCACTTCAGCACCGCGGCTTTTAACGGCATTAATTTTAATTTGTGGGGTGGTTGTTGGCATCACAATCACCGCGCGACAATTGCGTTTTTGTGCCGCCAACGCAACGCCTTGTGCATGATTGCCAGCGCTAGCTGCAATCACACCCCGGCTCAGCTGTTCGGCAGATAAATGGGCCATTTTGTTATATGCACCACGCAATTTGAATGAAAATACTGGTTGCATATCTTCGCGCTTTAACAAGACACGATTGGCGGTGCGCGTGGATAAAATAGGCTGTAAATCTAAAGGGGTATTGATGGCCACATCATAAACACGGGCGTTTTCAATCTTGCTGAGATAATCTGGTAAGCTAGGTTTTGACATTGTTTAAATTTTGTAGAGCAGTGTATAGTTACGCTTTGGTTTATATTATAAAGACTTTGTTAAGGATCTACTTAAAATGGCATATACGCAAGATGAATTAAAACAACAAGTCGCTCAAGCAGCGGTTGAATATGTTAAAGAAGGCATTATAGGTGTTGGCACAGGCTCTACGGCTAATTTCTTTATTGAAGAGCTAGCGAAGGTGAAGCACAAAATTGAAGGTGCCGTGGCAAGTTCTGAGGCAACAGCTGCGCGCTTAAGAGCACATGGCATTGAAGTGTTTGATTTGAATAGTGTTGATGGTATGGATATTTATGTTGATGGTGCGGATGAAATTACAGAGCACATGCATATGCTAAAAGGTGGCGGCGGTGCATTAACCCGTGAAAAAATTGTGGCGGCGGTTGCAAAAAAATTCATTTGTATTTGTGATGAATCCAAATATGTGCCTGTGTTGGGTAAATTTCCATTGCCAGTAGAAGTGTTGCCCATGGCTCGCTCACAAGTGGCGCGCGAGTTAGTTAAGCTTGGTGGTCAGCCAAAATTGCGTGACTTTACAACAGATAACGGCAATATCATTTTAGATGTTCATAACTTAATTATTTCAGATCCAGTTGCGATGGAAGCGAAAATCAACCAAATCGTTGGTGTGGTGACAAACGGTTTGTTTGCAGCGCGTCCGGCTGATGTATTGTTGTTGGCGACTGCTGAAGGTGTAAAAACGTATCAATAAAAAGATATAGCCTCTAGGTAATCAAAAACCCGCTTTAGGCGGGTTTTTTTATGATCAATAGCCAATTACATTAAATGCAAAGCCCTTAATACGTGTTTGGTATTTTTCATGTCATAACCATAAATAATAGTGCCTTTTATATCGAGGACTGGAACGCCTCTGGCATTCAGTGCAGCATGTTGTTGGCGGCCTTGTTCTGATTTCTCAATATCAAATTCAGTATATTGGATGTGATTTTCGTCTAAAAACTGACGGGTTTTTTCACAATAGCCACACCAATCTGTTGCGTACAAAATGATGTCGTTATGTTTCACGGCGCCGACTTCTACCGTTTCAGGCTGGTAAAACCGTTGAAACAAAAAGAAAGCAACCAATAAGAAAATAACTTTTTTCACATTTTCCTTAAGGTTTATTGAGAGAAGTAATGAGCTGATTATTTGTTTTCTGGCACATAACCTTCTGCTACATCAGCACCTTCACCAAAGAAATATTTCTCGGTTTGCTCTTTTAAATATTGGCGTGCGGTTGGATCAGCTAAGCTGAGACGATTTTCGTTCACCAGCATGGTTTGTTGTTTTAACCAAGCTGCCCATGCCTCTTTAGAAACCTCCATGTAAATGCGCTTACCTAAATCACCAGGATAAGGCGGAAAGTCCATGCCTTCAGCTTCTTTACCTAATTTAATGCAATTTACCATACGTGCCATGTCACAAAACCTTTGCTATATAGATGTCCAATAAAACAACATAATAACGCATGTTAAAATGTAGTGAATATTTTTTGGTGATAAATAATGAACAAATTCGATTCAAATAACACAGCGCATACAGAAAGTCCCTTTAAAGGCAAAACTGGATTAAGGCGCTTGATGAATGCATTTGGGTATTCAGTGGAAGGTTTTAGAGCGGCTTTTAAACATGAGGACGCTTTCCGACAAGAAGTCTTTTTGGCCGTCATATTAATACCACTAGCATTTTATCTTGAGAGCGAAGCATTGCACCGTATTTTAATGATAGGCAGTATATTTTTAGTATTGATTGTCGAGTTGCTCAATTCTGCAGTTGAAGCGGTGGTGGATCGGGTGTCTATTGAGCGCCATGCATTGGCTAAGCGCGCCAAAGATATTGGCAGTGCTGCAGTGTTTGTTGCTTTAACAAATGTTGTGATGACTTGGTGTTTGGTGTTATTTGGTTGAAGATAGGGTTGATTAATACCAACCCTATCTATATAAAGCCTACTAGTTTAGAAGTCTGCTCTAGCACCTATCAACAGTGAGCGCTCACCTACTGGCGCTATGTCTTTCAAAAATGAGGCGTGTTCACGTATCTCATCATTCAATAGGTTATTGGCTCTAGCAAACAATTCCATGTTGAACCTGGTTGGCAATTTATAAGCGATCAGCGCACTGACGTTGGTGTAGCCATCGGTAGCCAATTCATTATTTGCAGTGTTGTTTTGATTAAAGGCGCGTAAGACATCCATGCGCGCACTGAATCCGTTCAACTGGTATTGCAATCCAGCCCCCAAACGCAAGGGGGAAATGCGCGGAAGATAATCGTTGTTGCGAGTATCTCTGGCATGAACGTAGTCACCACGCACGTTTAGGTTGAGCTGATCATTCAGCGCGAAACTACCCTCGGCCTCTAGGCCTTTGAATGTCGCGGGTACTGCCGAAAATCGTGCTTCTGGCACAAATTCACCTGGTTCTGGTTGAAGTAGCGTGCCGGTATTGAACAAGCCAATAAAATTACTAAAGCGTGTGTAGTAAGCGCCTAAGCTGAAGCTGTGTTTTGCATCTTTCCAGCGTATCTGTGCATCAATGCCACGCGAGCGTTCCACATCAAGATTGGTGTCGCCCACCTCAAACACGCCAACAGCCTTGTGCTCGCCATTGGCAAATAATTCAAAGTAGCTTGGTGCACGCTCGTTGTGCGATAAGTTGCTGGTGAGTGACCAATTTTCATCAATTTTATACAAACCACCCAATGCAAAACTGTTGGGATTAAAGGTGTTGTTAACGCTAGGGCCAAATCGGTCGCTATTTCTTGAATCCACACTGGTATGCCCCAAACGGCCACCAAAGGTGATTTTGTGTTGGTCGATGGCTAATTCCTCATAAACATAAACAGCTTTATTTTGAGTATTCACACTCGGCACAAAGGCTTCTTCTCCAGAAGCTTCAAAATTGGTATTGCTAAATTGAACACCGATTAAACCGTTTAAGTTGCCAATACTGGCATGACCAGCCTCAAATGCGCCTTCGACACCGCGGTTTTTAAATGTGGTTTCTACCACGCCCTCTTCAATTTCTTGATGTTGATAATCCGTATAAGCAAGACGAAGTTTAACGCGGTTTATCAAGCCACCTAGGTCAGTGAATTCACTTGCGATATCCCAGCGGTCGCTGGTCATATCGATGCGCACATCATCTTTTGCGACAACGCCATAATTATTGTTTAAGGTAGAAACCGAAGCGCCCACATAGCCGTTATCAAAGGTTAATGAAGCCCCTAATGCTGCACCATCTGCTTCGGCACTACTATTCGCCAATCTACCGCGATTCTCGCGCGGCGTTCCATCGGCTTGGCTTTTGCGACGAGAGACAGCATAACCTGGGATATCTAAGTCATTTGTTTTACGTTTGTAGGCATCAATATGCATAGCAAATTGACCATTGCCGATATCGATGACAGCTGCACCATTACGCTGATCATCCGGACCACCAAATCGTGCTTCTGCTCGCCCAACGATGCCATCTAGTGATTCCGTGGGGATGCGGTGATCAATTGCATTAACGACACCACCCACAGCACTTCCGCCATACAATAATGCAGCTGGCCCGCGGACTACATCAATTTGTTCAATAATCAAAGGGTCTATGCCTACAGCATGATCGAAGCTTAGACTAGATGCATCTAAAATACCCACGCCATTTTGCATAATCCTTACCCGTTCTGCATCTAAGCCACGGATGACAGGACGTGATGCATTAGGGCCAAATTGTGTTGCGGTTACCCCTGGAATACCGTTCAATGTTTCACCTAATGTGCTTTCGCGACGTAAACTGAGTTCACGACCATTGAGCACAGATACTGGGACAACGAGCTCATCTGATCGAACGCCCAGCGGGTTGCCAGTAACAGGAACGGGTGCAATATTGAGGCTGTTGTTTCTAGGTAGATTGTCTTCTGCCGCCCAGCTTAATGAGCTTGTTGTTAAACAGCCAGCAAAAGTGGCAGTGATGGCAATAAAAATTTTGCTATATTGAATAGCAGGCTTTGTCGCGACTGAGCACGACGATTCTTTATACAGCATTGTATAATCCTCACAAAATAATCAATAAAACGAATACTGCGAAAGCAGTATGCGCGTAAAAGTTAAATGAGTGAGGTGGGTGGTGCGCGTGCGCTATAAAAGAACCATGTAGCAGTTGAGTTGCTACTTAAGGCGGTAGCAGCAAACGTATATTCAGCTGGGCTAATCTCAAAGCTAAAAGCCCGTGCTAAGTTGGCTTCACTGGCATGGTTGTCACTTAAGCATTGTTTACATTCACTGCTGTGATGATGCTGATCTTCCTGATGCTGCTCACTTTCGCTGAGGTGGCTAATTTCATGCGTCACTACGCCTATTTGCGTGAAAGCAAATAAAATAATTAAGCTTAGGTGAATGATCATTCGATGCAACATGGGCTTTATTTTAACACAAGTATCGTTTTCTTTATGAGGCTTGCTTGACATTGAAAGCAGGCGATAAGCCATCCCGGTTGACGCCTGAATAAATTGTTAAGTGTGGGAATGGAATCTCAATACCTTGTTCATCAAAAGCGGCTTTTAAGCGTTTGAAATACTCACGCTTAATACTCCATTGTGCCAGCGGAATCACTTTAAACCGACAACGAATCATGACTGCTGAATCAGCAAGTTGGTCTACGCCTGCCATTTCCATATCATCTAGTATGTTGCGCTTAAACGATTCGTCTTGTCTGAGTGTTTTTCCTACCGTTTCCATAATCTGCATCACTTGCTCGATATTTTCGCGGTAAGCCACGCCAATATCAATCACCGCAAAAGCAAACTCTCTGCTCATATTGGTAACAGTAGTAATGGTGCCATTGGGAACGTAGTGCACGTTCCCAGCATAATCGCGCATTTTGATATAGCGCAGCGTAACTTCCTCTACAAAGCCACTTTTACTGCCCACTTCTACTACATCACCTTGCCTTACCTGATTTTCTAGCAACAGTACGAAGCCAGTAAAATAGTCTTTAACAAGGCTTTGCGCACCAAAACCAATAGCGACACCAACCACACCGGCTGCTGCTAAAACAGGCGCGATAGAAATCCCCAATTCATTCAGAATTTGAATAATCGCTATTACTGTGATGACGATAGTGGCGATATAGCGAAAAACCCTACCCAAAGTATCAATCCGTTTATACTCTTCTAAGTTATCTTCAGCCCTCACTTTTAAATAGTTTTTAAGCTGACTAATTAAGCGAGCAGCGATGAGTTTAATCACAAATGCTGCGGCCAGAATAATGACAATACGCAGTCCGGTTGTAGTCAGGATTAACAGTTGCTTGCTATCGGTTAAACCAATAGAAATTAAAAAGTCATGCATGTGTTTCCTCCTAAATAATAAACAAGCTAATAAAGAATAGGTAATGCCGAAAGCATCTTGGCTTTCAGTTAATAAAACAACCGCGCTTTAAATGAATGATATGAGGCTTGTTTGCTGACACGTGGGCTTGTTGCCCTGTATATTCTGATGGTATTGCTTACTATGAATAAGCAAAGCTGCGGTAATCATAAAAAAGCCAAGTAGTGCTTACTTGGCTTTTTATTGAGCTATCGCTGATTAAGCAGCAAAATTCGCGCTAGCAAAGTCCCAATTCACTAAACTTGTTAAGAAAGTTTCAACAAATTTAGGGCGTGCATTACGGTAATCGATATAGTAGGCGTGTTCCCATACATCAATACAGAGTAGGGCAGTATCGCCTGTTGTTAATGGAGTGCCAGCAGCACCCATATTCACAATATCTACTGTACCGTCTGCTTTTTTAACGAGCCATGTCCAGCCAGAGCCAAAATTGCCAACAGCTGATGCTTGAAAGGCGGCTTTAAAGTCATCGTATGAACCCCATTTTGCAGCAATAGCATCCGCTAATGCGCCACTAGGTGCGCCGCCGCCGTTTGGTTTCATGCAGTGCCAGAAAAAAGTATGATTCCAAATTTGCGCTGCATTGTTATAAACGCCACCAGAAGCTTTTTTGATGATGTCTTCTAACGCAGCATTTTCAAATTCAGTGCCAACGATAAGTTTATTTAAATTGCCGACATAAGCATTGTGATGTTTGCCATAGTGAAACTCTAATGTTTCAGCAGAAAGGTGTGGTGCTAATGCATCTTGCGCATAGGGTAATGCTGGTAATGTATGTTCCATGGTAATCCTTATTTTGTGAACGATTGATATTATGATTTTATAGTGACTATTTTGCCATAATTAATGCGACATAAAAACCATGATTTAGTTGCGGTCTAATTGATGTAGAGGGCAAAATATAAAGATGAATTTTTTATTTTTTCTTTGCTCTAGGGTGTGCTGTGTCATAGACTTTGGTTAAGTGTTGATAGTCTAAATGGGTATAAACTTGGGTTGTACTGATATTGGCATGACCTAACATTTCTTGCACTGCTCGCAAATCACCGCTAGATTGTAAAACATGTGAAGCAAAGCTATGTCTTAACATGTGCGGGTGAACAGAAGAGTCTAATCCTTGTTTAATCGCCCACGCTTTGAGTCGATATTGGATGTTGCGCGCAGACATGCGGTTGCCTTGCTTGCCAATAAAAACGGCTTTTTCCTCAGGATGGTTAATGAGTAATTTTGTCCGTAGTGTTAACCACTGTTGAATAGCAATAATCGCGTGATTGCCTAAAGGGACGATCCGGGTTTTGTTGCCTTTTCCGGTCACCATAATCGTACCTTCTGTGAAATCGATTTGACTAATATTGAGATTAATCAGCTCACTTAAACGCAATCCAGATGAGTAAAACAATTCTAAAATAGCATGATCTCTCACACTTAATACATCATCATCTTTGATATCAACCAGTTTAATTGCCTGCTCTATTGAGAGTGCTTGTGGCAATGTTTTTGCTGATTTTGGTGCGCGTAATCCTTTCACAGGATTGTTGGGATAACCGTGGCGTAACATTAAATAATCAAAGAAGCCACGCCAGCTTGATAGCATGCGCGCAATACTTTTGCCGCCTAAGCCCTGGCTATGTAAGCGAGCAATATAGTGACGGACTTGCGCTGTCTGTAATGCGTTTAGCGCAGTACCATCGCTCAGTGTGCATAATTGTTGAATATCACGCGCGTAATTTTCTCTTGTTAGCGGACTCAAGCCACGTTCGAAAGTCAGAAATTGTAGATATTCGCTTAATAAATCCACAAGATTGGTGGTACGTTAAATATTGTTAGTTTAATCGAGATAACGAGAAAGTGCGGCACTTACATGGTTGCCGAGCTTTTGTAAAAAATCCGTACCCATGCCAAGATAAAAGCGTTTTTGTTGGTCGCTAGCCAATGCTAAATAACCATAAACTGCTTTATTTTTTAGTGGTAATACCGCAATAGACTGGGCGGGAACCATAAACCAATCATCGATACTGATGCTTGCAGGAGTTTCTCCACAATACACGTTGTGAATGTCATTTACCCAGCTGCGAATAGACTCGGGTGTTGCTGAGAAGACTAAATTTGCGGCATCTTTGCTGTCGGCTGGACTTGTCCAAATACGCAGGCAAGTATCTG
>CBFHHI010000002.1:0-69180 GCA_965655675.1 Methylophilaceae bacterium
TACTGTTTCGGTCAAGGTGTCATCATCAAGCATAAACGGCGGCGTGAGTGATGGATTTAAAATTTCAATCTCACTGGCCAACATTTCTACTTCGCCTGTTGGAATATTTTTATTAATCGTTCCTTCAGGACGTGCACGCACCTTACACGTCACTTTTAATACAAATTCGTTACGCACCGATTCTGCAATCGCAAACGCTTCTTTGGTATCGGGATCAATCACAATTTGCGCCATGCCTTCACGGTCACGCAAATCAATAAAAATCACGCCACCGTGATCGCGACGACGGTGCGCCCAACCACAAAGGGTAACAGTTTGTCCGATCAGTTCGCGGTTTACGTGGCCGCAGTAATGTGTACGCATCATAATATTTAATCTATTTGTTAAGTTAAAGTGTTTTGGATTGTTTGGCTTTTGTTTCTAATTTGGATCTTACTACTGATTTAATTTCCGGCACCACAGTGCCCATACTAATAATGTATTTCAATGCTTGATCAACGCTCATATCAAGCTCTATCACATCTTTTCTTTCTATCATTAAAAAATAACCGCCTGTTGGATTAGGTGTTGTTGGCACATAAACACTCACATAATCACCTTGCAAGTGATTACTCACATCGCCGCCGGGTTGCCCTGTTAAAAAAGCAATGGTCCATGCCCCTTTGTGCGGAAACTCTATCAACAAGGCTTTACGAAATGCGTTGCCAGAATCTGAAAAAATAGTATCAGAAACTTGCTTCACACTCGCATAAATGGATTTTACCACTGGCACGCGCGACAGTAATGCCTCCCACAATAAGATGAGCTGCTGTCCAAAAATATTGGTCGCAATTAGACCTGTCAAAAAAATACCCAAGACAGTCAAAATAGCGCCTAAACCTACCATGCTAAACCCAAACAACTGTTGTGGTTGCCACTGTTCGGGGAGCAATAATAAACTTTGATCCATGGTGTGAATCAGTGCGCTTAGTACCCAAAAAGTGATCACAACAGGTACTAATACCAATAAACCTGTAATAAAGTATTTTTTCATCAATATAAAGCCGCTATCAAAGCGATCATTTAGTGGCCATCACATCTGAATTTGTATTGGCATTGGCAACAGCTGGCGCGTCTGCCGTTTTTTCAGGTTCGACTTTGGTTGGTGCTTTAGGCTTATCTTTAAAGTCTGTGGCATACCAACCTGTTCCGTTCAACTGAAAACTTGGCGCTGATAACATTTTAGAAAATGTTGCTTGTTTACAGCTTGGGCAATCCATGGTGCTTGCGTCACTCATTTTGCGCACCACCTCATCTTGATAACCACATGCAGTACATTTGAAGTCATAAATTGGCATAAAGGTAAAAGGCTCAAACTAATCAAAAGCGAGATTATAACTGATGTAACCCAATTGGTTAATCTATTCAAGTATTTAGGTTAATCAATGCGGCAAACAACAACCGTTATAAAAAAGGCCTTCAACAGAAGGCCTTTTAACTGCATCAGACATTAGCTTAGAACGGAATATCATCATCAAAATTATCAAATGCCGCACCGCCGCCCGCCGCCGCTGAAGAGGCTGGCTGCGCTGCTGGCTTGCTAGCCGCTTCTCTTGGAGGTGCCTGGTTATAGTCCTCAGGTGGGCTGTCTTGTCCTCCATCGTAGCTGGTAGCGCCACCATCACCCTTACTACCAAGCATTTGCATTTGGTCGCCAATAATTTCTGTAGAGTAACGTGTTACGCCATCTTTTTCCCACTTACGGGTTTGCAAACGGCCTTCTACATAAACAGGACGTCCCTTTTTAAGATATTCGCCTGCAATTTCAGCTAAACGGCGATACATGACAATATTGTGCCATTCTGTTTTTTCTTGTTTAACGCCGCTTTTATCTTTCCAATTTTCTGTTGTGGCAATACTAAAGTTACAAACAGCCTCACCATTTGGCATGTATCGCACTTCTGGATCGCGCCCTAGGTTGCCAACTAATATCACTTTATTTACTGATGCCATTATTTACCCCCTATCAATTTCAATATATTTTGCTCTATTGCAACTTGCGCTTCAACCGTTTGTTGATTATTAATTTTAACAATTAAAGTGCTTTCTTGCGCCAATACAGCTACTTCTTCCACACCCACCATGCTTTCCACGGATTGTTTCAATATCCGCGCTTGTTTTTCGCTCAATGCTTCTACATGATACATCTTTGTTTTGACGCTAGGGGGTGTTTTCATGCCAAAAGCAGAGATTAACCAAATGCCCATTAGCACTGAACAAAACACAAAAACACTAGCAAATCCATAATGTCCTGACAAAAATCCACCCACAACAGCACCAATAAAGATGCCAAGCGATTGTGCTGTATTGTGTACACCAATTGCTGTTCCTTTTGACGCGGCAGGTGCCATTTTAGAAATCAACGATGGCAAAGTAGCCTCTAATAAATTGAACGCCAAAAAGTAGAAAAACAAAGCGGTGACAACGCCCCAAAAATAGTGAATATTGGCGGCAAATAATAATTGCGCGAACAACATAGTGGCCACCGCACCAATAAATACTGGTTTTAGTTTTGCGTATTTTTCGCCATAAATAATAGCCGGCAACATCATGACAAAAGAAATAGTTAATACAGGCAAATAGACCAACCAATGTTCGTTCTCACTCATGCCACTGGTTTCTTTTAATGCAAAAGGTACCACAACAAACATTGCCATTTGTGCAGCATGCAAACTAAATGCACCAAAATTTAAGCGCAGCAACTGGCTATTACTCAGCACTTCTTTAATTTTACCTGGTGCTGTTTCGGTATCAGAATGAAAATGGCTATTGATGGGATCTGGCACTAAAAACTTAATGACCACCATGGCAAAAATAGACAAAATTGCAGTCATCCAAAAGATGCCTGACACGCCGATTGCCTCGTTAAGCAAAGGGCCTGCGACTAATGACAAAGCAAAGGTTACGCCGATAGTGCCGCCGATGGTTGCCATGGCTTTGGTGCGGTGCTCTTCTCTTGTTGAATCAGCTACCAATGCCATTACCACTGCAGAAACAGCGCCCGCACCTTGAATCGCACGCCCAATAATCACCGTGATAATATCTGTCCCTATGGCAGCAACTACGCTACCAATCACAAAAATCAACATGCCAACATAGATGACTTTTTTACGTCCATATTTATCACTGGCAATGCCAAACGGCAGTTGCAATAACACCTGCGTTAACCCATAGGCACCGAGCGCCAAACCGACCATTGTGTGGTCGTGACCACCTTCTAATGTTTGTGCATAAATGGCAAAAATCGGCAGGATTAAGAACATGCCTAGCATGCGTAAACCATAAATTGCGGCTAAACTGATGGTGGCGCGTTGTTCTGCTGATGACATCTTTTCAGAAATTTGCATGAAACCTTAGCTGAAATCAAAATAATTGCGTATATTAGCAGGTTGCCCCAATTTTTAGTTAAAGCAATGATGGAATTTATTAAAATTCGCGGTGCTCGCACCCACAACTTAAAAAATATTTCTCTCGATATTCCGCGTAATCAACTCGTTGTTATTACAGGCTTATCAGGCTCTGGTAAATCTTCATTGGCGTTCGATACGCTGTATGCTGAAGGTCAACGACGCTATGTTGAAAGTCTATCTGCGTATGCCAGACAATTCTTAGCGCGCATGGATAAACCAGATGTTGATTTAATTGAAGGTTTATCGCCTGCCATTTCTATTGAACAAAAATCGACTTCTCACAATCCGCGCTCTACCGTGGGCACGGTTACAGAGATTCACGACTACCTCCGTTTGCTCTACGCGCGCGCTGGCGATCCAGAGTGTCCTGAACATGGCATCAAATTAGAAGCACAAACGGTAAGCCAAATGGTAGACGCCATTTTAAAACTGCCTGAAGAAACCAAACTCATGATTTTGGCGCCTGTGGTTGCTAACCGCAAAGGTGAGCAGTTGGATTTGTTTGATGATTTAAAAGCACAGGGCTTTGTGCGTCTGCGTGTAGATGGCAAAATTTATGAAATTGACGAGTTACCGCAACTTGCAAAAACAAGCAAACACAATGTTGATGTTGTGATCGATCGCTTGAAAATACGTGATGAAATGAAACAACGTATTGCGGAAAGTTTTGAAACTGCGTTGCGGTTGGCAGATGGCAAAGCGATTGCATTAGAAATGGATACCGAAAAAGAACATCTGTTTTCTGCCAAATTTTCCTGTCCAGTATGTGATTACTCACTCGCAGAATTAGAGCCGCGCTTATTCAGCTTTAACAGCCCATTAGGGGCTTGTCCTACTTGCGATGGTTTGGGTAGCGTCAATTTTTTTGACCCTGCACGCGTGGTTGCTTTTCCGACATTATCATTGGCGAGTGGCGCGATTAAAGGCTGGGATAAACGCAATCAGTTCTATTTCCAAATGTTATCTAGTTTGGCAACACATTATGGATTTCATTTAGAAACAGCATTTGAAGAGCTTGCTCCAGAAGTAAAGGATGTGCTGTTAAATGGTTCTGGTAAAGAGCAAATTGCGTTTAAATATATTAATGAGCGCGGTACTTTTTTTACTAAAACACATACCTTTGAAGGCATTTTAAACAATATGCAACGCCGCTATCGCGAAAGTGATTCATCGGCTGTGCGAGACGAACTTGCCAAATACATTAATGTTTCTAGTTGCCCTGATTGTAACGGCACTCGTTTGCGTCGTGAGGCTCGTCACGTCAAAGTGGGTGACAAAAATATTCATCAGGTGTGTGAAATGCCATTGAAGCATGCGCACACTTTTTTTGATACGTTGGCATTAGAAGGTTCTAAGTTAGCGATTGCCGATAAGATTGTGAAAGAGATTGGGAATCGTCTCAAATTTTTAATCAATGTTGGTCTAGAATATTTATCTCTATCTCGCTCAGCTGAAACTTTATCTGGTGGAGAAGCGCAACGCATTCGTTTAGCCAGCCAAATTGGTAGTGGTTTGACAGGTGTGATGTATGTATTAGATGAACCTTCCATTGGCTTGCATCAACGTGACAATGACAGATTACTAGAAACACTCAAACGCCTACGCGATATTGGCAATAGCGTGATTGTGGTTGAGCATGACCAAGATGCGATTATGATGGCTGATTATGTGATTGATATTGGTCCTGGCGCTGGCGAACATGGCGGCGCTATTGTCGCCGAAGGAACACCCGCTGAAGTGTTAGCCAATCCAAAATCACTAACGGGTCAATATTTAAGCGGTAAAAAACAAATTATCTACAAAAAAGCACGGACTAAACCAGATCCTGCGCGTTGGATTACCATTAGTAATGCAACAGGCAATAACTTACGTGATGTGTCCGTCAACATCCCTGTCGGTTTATTAAGCTGTATTACTGGCGTTTCAGGTAGCGGAAAATCCACACTGATTAATGACACGCTTTACCGTGCTGTTGCACAACATTTGTATCGCAGCAATGCCGAGCCAGCACCGCATAGTAGTATTGAAGGATTATCTTTTTTTGATAAAGTGGTGGATGTTGACCAAAGTCCAATTGGACGCACACCGCGCTCTAATCCAGCAACTTATACTGGTTTATTCACGCCGATTCGCGATTTATTTGCGGCAGTCCCTGAAAGTCGCGCTCGTGGCTATGGACCAGGCCGCTACTCATTCAATGTAAAAGGTGGTCGCTGCGAGGCCTGTCAAGGCGATGGTGTCATTCGTGTTGAAATGCATTTTTTACCCGATGTGTATGTGCCTTGCGATGTGTGTAAAGGCCATCGTTATAATCGCGAGACTTTAGAAATTCATTTTAAAGGTAAAAACATTCGTGAGATTTTAGAGCTGACAGTTGAGCAAGCCTATACATTCTTTAGCGCACAACCAACCATTGCGAGAAAGCTGAAAACTTTATTAGATGTTGGCTTGGGCTATATTACCTTAGGTCAAAGTGCCACAACATTATCAGGCGGTGAAGCACAGCGCGTGAAGTTGGCTTTAGAGCTAAGTAAACGTGATACCGGCCGTACGCTTTATATCTTGGACGAACCTACCACTGGCTTACATTTTGCGGATATTCAATTGTTGTTGGATGTGATTCATCGCTTGCGTGATGCAGGCAATACGATTGTGATTATTGAACATAATTTAGATGTGATCAAAACAGCTGACTGGATTATTGATATGGGTCCAGAAGGTGGCGATGGTGGCGGCATGGTCATTGCTGAAGGCACACCTGAACAAGTGGCCGATAACTCAGCTAGTTATACAGGTAAATATTTAAAAGATATGCTGAAATAGTGCAAAAACGCCTAAGCAGCCTATCTTTTCAACTATCAACAATCACTATAGATAAGTTTTTGCTTCCGCAACAAAAGGTCGATATGACTCGATGCGTCCTGCCATAGCCTCGGTGTCTTGTAGGCCCAATTTTGTAGCCACATCCATGCTTAATGTTTCTGCAATATACTGTGCCTGCTGATTCGATTCTATATCAAATGCAATATGCGCTGCTACATAAACGACCGATGCCAACTCGCAAGCATCTTTGTTTAATGGGTCAGTATAATAACGAATCACCTCTGAAATTTCTGTAGGAAAATTCCAATGTCTAGCCAGCTTCTCACCAACTATGTTGTGATTGATGCCTAGCATGTCGTGCTCCACCTCATGACGCTCTAACACGCTGCGTCCTTTACAAATAGCCTCAATATCAGCACCCGCTTTAGGAAACACCATATGAATAGGCAATTGGCCAATTGTGTGCATCAAACCTGCGATGTAAGCAACATCTTGGTCAAAGCCTAATTCTTTTGCTAACGCTCTAGCAATGCTGGCGGTCACCAAACTGTGTTGCCAGAATCGCTTTAAATCCAAACCTGGCACAGCAGTAAATGCGGATGTCACGCCTGAAGCAACCACTAGTGTTTCTAATTTTGCCAGTCCAATTAAAGACACAGCCTCTTCAATGGTGCCAATCTTGCGACTAAACCCAAAGTAAGCGGAATTTGACATGCGTAGCACACGTGCAGTAAGCACTTGATCATGATTAATTTTATCTGCTAACGGCTTAATATCTACATCGTCTGTCGCTAATAATTGCATCACCTCTTGCACCACTTTTGGTAGCATCGGCATGTTGTGTGTTTGCTCAAAAAAATCATCCATTAATTTCATCGTTAGCATCCTTATTAATTATTAATCACAAATGTTTGCTAAAGCTTAATATTAAATGGCGACTCTTCATTGTTAGAATAACGAGGGAAACTAGCGCTAATTACTTCATTCCATAGCGGCCGATTAATAAAAATAAGTGTAAGTGAATAGGGCAATCATAATAAGAGCGAGTATCAGCTTGACGATTAATGCCACGACAAAACCAAAGCCAGCTGCAATACCAACTCGCGCCGCATCACCTGAATGTTGATGTGAAATAAATTCTCCAATCACTGCACCAATGACAGGGCCAATAATCAACCCAATCACACCGCCTAACATACCAATTAGGCCGCCTATGAGTGTGCCATACAGTGCCAGCTTACTGGCTTTTGCTTTTTTTGCAGTTAAATAGGAGGCACAAAAGTCAATGAGCCATGCTAATAAAGAAATCACACCAATCACAATCATGGTCGTTTGACTAACGCGCGAAAAATGATCAATCCAGGCAGCCAATAACAAACCTGAAAAAATAAAAACAATGCCTGGCAAAACAGGCACTAATAGACCGACAAACCCGACAAGCACCAATAACACTACCAGCAACCAATACCAGTCCATTTATGGCACCTGCACTTGGTATAAACGCGCTTGTATGGTTGACGTGCGCCGATTGATATACGTGGTATATCGATGTGTGTCGTAAAAGCGTGGATTTGGCACAATGACCGCCAACTTTGCTGCCTGCGTCGTCGTTAGACTATGCGCTCCTTGTTTGTAATAGTGCCGCGCTGCTGCTTCTGCACCAAACACGCCATTACCCCACTCAATCATATTGAGATAAATTTCATAAATACGTTTTTTGCTTAACATATTTTCTAACATCACTGTGATAATGGCCTCTTCACCCTTTCTCAACAAAGAGCGATTACTTGATAAAAACATATTTTTGGCTAGCTGCTGGGTTATCGTTGAGCCACCAGCGACCAATTTACCTTTTTTAATGTTCTTGTTAAAAGCAGCTTCTATCCCCTCCCAATCAAAACCTTTGTGTTGCAAAAATTTTGCATCTTCGCTGGCAATTACTGCCCTTTTTAAATTTCTCGATATTTTTTCATAATCAACCCACTGATGATTGATGGTTGCCTTTGGATTTTCTGAGCGTAACTCACTCAATCGAATGCGCATAAATGACGAAGAGGAGGGGTTAAACTGAATCCACCAAGCAATATTCAAAAAAACCCAAAGATTAAATATCAAAAACCATAATATAAATAAGGCAAGCAAGCGCGTAACATAACCCCAAAAAGCCAAAGGCTTCACGTTCGGCCTATCATTAAACAACCAACGTAACAATTAGCCAGCCCTCAGTTGTTGTATTACAGCCTGGGTATTGGGCCGCACACCTCGCCAACAATAAAATGCCTCTGCCGCCTGCTCTACTAACATACCTAAGCCATCAGCCACTTGTGCGCCTGCACTACGTGCCTGTTGCATGAATGGTGTTTCTCGGCCGTACATCATGTCATAAGCCAAAGTGCTTTTAGAGAAAATACTGTCTGGTATCGGTAAAATTGAATCGGTCAATCCTGTTGAAGTCGCATTAATCACAACATCAAACACCTGACCATCTAAACTTTCAAACTGTGTCGCAGTGATAGGTGTAACAGGATAATCTTTTATTGCCGCTATTTTTTTCTGCATAGCAGACACTTTATCCATAGAGCGATTTACAACAACAAATAGTGCAGGTACATTCTTAGCAATATCCAATGCAACACCTTGGGCAGCGCCGCCAGCACCAATCATCAATACACGCTTTCCTTGCAAAGCCACACCAAAGTTTTGCTGTATATCTGTCACTAAACCAAGCCCATCAGTATTATCAGCAACAATATCTACACCATCTAACATCAATGTATTGGCAGCCTCAGCGTTCATCGCACTGGGTTTATGCTGGCTAGCTAAGTGATAAGCTTCAAATTTAAATGGCACCGTTACATTGACACCTTTATAACCTTCAGCCTTTAAGCGATGCACTGTCTCTGCAAAACCATCTAGCGGTGCTAATATCGCCTCATATTGCATCGCTTGATTGGTTTGCTTTGCAAACGCAGCATGAATGATTGGTGATTTGCTATGTGCAACTGGATGGCCTAAAACCGCGTATTTATCTGTCATATTTTAATGATGCCAAGGCAATCCAGCGTGACGCCACCCATTGATTAAGGTACGTTGATGTTCAGCATTCGCTGCACCCTCAAAACCTTCTAACATATTATAGGCTTCTGAAAATCCCATAGACGCAGCCAACACTGCTGCATTATGCGAGCGTCCGCCAGTGCGACACATAAAAATAACCAACGCCTCTTTGTCTACTTGCATTTCTAAATGCGTCGCAAAATCAGGATTTGCGACCATGCCTGGATAAAAAGCCCATTCAATATTCATGGCATTAGGCACTTGACCCACCAATGCAAGCTCAGCATGTGTACGCACATCCACCAAAACAGCATGTGCTGTTTTTTCTAACACATCATAAGCTTCGGTAGGTGTTAGTGCACCAGAATAAGCCAGACCGCTCTCTTCAGCCCGTTGTTTTGCGCGTTTGAGTATTTCATTAATTGCTTCCATCGTCATTTATCCTTTCTTTATCGTCATTACATGCTTGGCATCAAGCATTTTCAACATGCGTTAATATTAGTTGAGTATATCGTTTTTTCATTTGAAATAAACAACCAGATTAAGCACTAATATAGTGCGTTTTTGGTTGATAAGCACCTGATTGGTGCACTCATACAATATTGGTTGCCTGAATCTAGCTTGGGCTATCGTTTTTATCCTTTTTATAATGGCATAGTTCCTGCTAATATTCGGTATTGAATTCTTTTTTTTATAATAATAATTTATATTCAATTTTACGTTTAATTCATTCAATATTAGGAGATTGTAATGTCCGTAGCAAATGTAATGAAGCTTATCAAAGAAAACGACATCAAATTTGTCGATTTCCGCTTTACAGATACTCGCGGTAAAGAGCAGCACACCAGCGTTCCAGTATCAGCATTTAACGAAGAAAAATTTACAGAAGGCCATGCTTTTGATGGTTCTTCTATTGCGGGCTGGAAAGGTATTCAAGCTTCAGATATGCAACTGATGCCAGATGCATCCACTGCAAATATTGATCCATTTATGGATGAGCCAACCTTAGTGTTGACATGCGATGTGATTGATCCAACCGATGGTAAAGGTTACGACCGTGATCCACGTTCTATTGCTAAGCGTGCTGAAGCCTATTTAAAATCCAGTGGTATTGGTGATACTGCTTACTTTGGTCCAGAACCAGAGTTCTTTATTTTTGACAATGTGGCTTGGAATGTTGGCATGGGCGGCAGCTCAGTTAAAATCAATTCTGAAGAAGCTGCATGGCAATCTGGCGACTCATTTGAAGGCGGCAACACTGGCCACCGTCCAAAAGTAAAAGGTGGTTATTTCCCAGTTCCTCCAGTCGATTCATTGCATGACATTCGTTCTGCAATGTGTATGACTCTAGAAGAAATGGGTGTACCGGTTGAAGTACATCACCACGAAGTAGCTACTGCTGGCCAATGTGAAATTGGCACACAATTTTCTAGCCTTGTACAACGTGCAGACTGGACACAAATTTTAAAATACGTTGTATTAAATACCGCTCACGCCTATGGCAAAACAGCAACCTTTATGCCAAAACCACTACTAGGCGATAACGGTTCTGGTATGCACGTGCATCAATCTGTATGGAAAGATGGTAAAAACCTATTTGCAGGTGACGGTTATGCTGGCCTGAGCGAGTTCGCGCTGTTCTATATTGGTGGCATCATCAAACATGCGCGCGCATTAAATGCGATTACAAACCCAAGCACTAACTCATACAAACGTTTAGTACCAGGCTTTGAAGCGCCAGTTAAATTGGCTTACTCTGCTAAAAATCGCTCAGCTTCTATCCGTGTACCATTCGTACATTCTGATAAAGCACGTCGTATTGAGGCACGTTTCCCAGATCCTACTGCTAACCCATATTTAGCTTTTGCAGCTTTACTCATGGCTGGCCTTGATGGCGTACAAAACAAGATTCATCCAGGTGAAGCAGCCACTAAAGATTTATACCATCTTCCACCAGAGGAAGATGCAAAAATCCCAACGGTTGCCTCTTCACTAGAGCAAGCATTAGAAGCATTACAAAATGATCATGAGTTCTTGACTCGTGGCGGCGTGTTCTCGCAAGACTGGGTAGACTCCTACATTGCATTTAAAATGGATGAAGTGACACAACAACGCATGACACCAACACCATTAGAATTTGATATGTATTACAGCTGCTAGTTTTTTTATAGCATCAGAGAAAGGACAGCTCGCTGTCCTTTTTTTATGCATGCTTCACTACACCACACAATACCATCAGGCATGACAATATCGCCATAGTCAACCATTTTAATCATATCTTCGTTGCTAACAATCACACTCTCATCTAAACTAGTTACATGTATAAATTGATGCCATTTATTTTGTTGTTATCCGCTCTCAGTCTGCCTTTGCGCAGCGTCGCAGATATCTATAAACACGTCGATGAGAATGGCCATGTCACCTATACCAATGTCAAAATAAAAGGGAGCAAAAAAATAGATCTCGGCTCTACGGGCACCAGTTTTGGCACTAATCGAGACAGTGCATTAAAACCTCAATCTACCACACCAACTGACTTTCCAAGCGTCGACAGCAATACACAAAAGCAAAGAGATCAATCACGTAAAAATATACTATTATCTGAACTCGCTACCGAGAGGGCAGCGCTAGTAGCTGCCAAAAAAGCCTATGCAGAAGGCGAAGCTAATCCAGAAATCTCAACCATTAGAAATGCAAATGGGACTACGCGCACTTTCCGCAATGTGCCTAAGTTTCAAGAAAAAATGAAACAATTACAAATGAATATCGATGTGCATCAGCGCAACATTATTTTATTAGAAAAAGAAATTAGTACGATTAAGTAACATTAAAACTGGCTTATATTTTGCTTAGATAAGGGCATCAATCTCAATTAGTGCTAGTATTATTCATGGTTCAAAAAGTCCCAGCATGTTTTACAGGTTTAGAATATCTTGCCAGTTCGGTCATATTATTGAGCGCGGGTAAGCAAGTGGTGTATATGAACCCAAGTGCAGAGATATTGTTTGCGCTTAGCTCAACGCAGGTAGTCAATAACGATATCTCTGCCTTATTTATCAATTGCGATATTTTAGACACCGCTATCGAAAACGCGACTAAAAACAACAATCCATTAAGAGAGCATGAGCTTCTCATTACCACGGTTCGCCAAGAGTCTTTTTCCGTTACCTGCACCATCACGCCAATTGACATGCATGATGCAAAAATACTACTCGAATTTCAGCAAATGGATCAACAGCTACGGATTGCAAAAGAGGATCGCATGCTGATTCAACAACAAGCAAACTCCGAGTTACTCCGCAACTTAGCACATGAAATTCGAAACCCATTGGGTGGCTTGAGAGGCGCAGCCCAACTGCTAGAACACGAGTTGCCGCATCAAAATTTACGTGAATATACCCAAGTGATTATTAAAGAAGCCGACAGACTACAAAGTTTGATGGATCGGTTGTTAGTACCGCATCGCGTCCCTCAATATGAGCCAACTAATATTCATGAAGTACTCGAGCGAGTGCGTAGCCTTTTATTAGCCGAATCTCCCAATAATATTATCGTGCAAAGAGATTATGATACCAGTCTGCCAGAACTGATTGGCGATCGCGAAAAGCTGATTCAAGCAGTACTCAATATTGCACGTAATGCAGTCCAAGCGCTGCTGTCTCATCAAGTAGAAGAAGCGAAAGTCACATTAAGAACACGCGCAGAAAGACAAGTAACCTTAAGCAAAAAACGCTATCGTGTCGCGATTAAACTGGAGATTATTGATAACGGTCCTGGCATTCCTTATGACTTATTGGATAAAATATTTTACCCTTTGGTTTCAGG
Organism: Methylophilaceae bacterium; assembly: GCA_965655675.1. GTDB lineage: Bacteria > Pseudomonadota > Gammaproteobacteria > Burkholderiales > Methylophilaceae. The sequence goes on from CBFHHI010000002.1 coordinate 13,155, forward strand.
TCGCGAGGGTGGGTCAGGCTTAGGGCTTGCTTTAGCACAAACATTTATTACCCAACATCATGGCATGATTGATTGTAAAAGCCAGCCAGGCAACACCTGTTTTACTATTTTGTTACCAGTAGAAAGTACTGTGATTAAACATGCCATTATTGCACAATAAAGTTCGAGTAAAAATTTAAGCAAAGCAGACAGATATGAAACCAATTTGGATATTAGACGACGATAAATCGATACGATGGGTGTTTGAAAAAGCACTTGCCCGCTCCGATTTAGCTTTCAAAACTTTTTCTTCTACCGCAGATGCACTTGTTGCAATGGAAAAAGAATTACCGCAAGTCATCGTTAGCGATATCCGTATGCCAGGCGGTTCTGGTTTAGATTTTTTGTCAGAAGTAAAAGAAAAGCATCCCGATATCCCAGTCATTATCATGACTGCCTACTCTGATCTAGAGAGCGCAGTCGCTGCATTTCAGCATGGTGCGTTTGAATATTTAGCAAAACCGTTTGATGTTGATCAAGCGATTGACGTGATTAAACGCGCTGTCGATGAAACACTACGTCAAGAAGTAGAAAGCGTTGCCTTAGAAGAAACACCCGAAATTATTGGGCAAGCGCCAGCCATGCAAGAAGTGTTTCGCGCAATTGGACGTCTTAGTCGCTCACATGCTACCGTATTGATTAATGGCGAATCTGGCAGTGGTAAAGAGTTGGTAGCAAGCGCTTTACATCGGCACAGCCCGAGAGCAGATAATCCATTTATTGCAATTAACACTGCCGCTATTCCAAAAGATTTATTAGAGTCCGAGTTATTTGGGCATGAACGTGGCGCCTTCACAGGCGCACAAGCCGCACGCCGCGGACGTTTTGAACAAGCCGATAACGGCACCTTATTTTTGGATGAAATTGGTGATATGCCAGCCGACTTACAAACACGATTATTACGTGTATTAAGTGATGGCCAGTTTTATCGCATTGGCGGTCATCAACCAATCAAAGTCAATGTAAGAGTCATCGCAGCGACGCATCAAAACTTAGAAGAGCGCGTTAAACTTGGCTTATTCCGCGAAGACTTATTCCACCGTCTAAATGTGATTCGCTTGCGGCTACCAGCATTGCGTGAGCGACGCGAAGATATCCCGTTACTAGCAAAATACTTCTTGCAACAAAGCGCGGTCAATCTAGGTGTGGATGCAAAAGTGCTGTCTCCAGATGCGCTCAAGTATTTAAGCACAGTGAATTGGAGTGGCAACGTGCGTCAGTTAGAAAACGTCTGTCACTGGCTCACTGTGATGGCACCAGGCCAAAATGTTGATGTTGCTGATTTACCGCCAGAGTTAAAAGATAATGGCGCCAAAACAGTATCTACCAACAACTGGCAAGATGCCCTAGCGCAAGAAGTGACGGATGCCCTCAATCGTGGCGAACAAGGCATTCTCGATAGCATCACAAAAGATTTTGAACGGGTCATGATCAAAAAAGCATTACAGCACACCGATGGTCGCCGTATTGAAGCTGCCACACAACTTGGCATGGGCCGCAATACACTAACCCGAAAAATACAAGAATTAGGCATAGAGGATTAATCAATATAGCCTGCCGCGCTGCGCTCGCAGTGACGGTTTTGTCTTTGCAATAAACAAAGTAACGAAGCAATATTCAGCCGTCATTGCGAGGAACAAAGTGACGAAGCAATCGATGGGTTAAACCGACAAAGCTGGATTGTCTGGACAGCGGCATCATAATAACGGACTGGTCTCAATCATAAAAAACGGCAACCGAAGTTGCCGTTTTCATTCACACTACAGCGTAATGCTGTATTAGATTGATTTTATCCTAGAAGAATAAGATCGCACCAAGTGAAACTGTTTTTGCTTTAACATCTGTATTAACAGCTGCCTTAGTTTCAAGTTCTTGAATTGAGTACTCAGCTACTAAGTTCAAATGTTTTGTGATTGGGTGGTAAGCTCCAATGGTTAACATTTCGTTTGTCTGCTCTCTTAATGCTTCACCAGAATTTCCCTCAAGTTCTGACTCACCATAAGAAATACCAACTTTAGTAGCTGTTGGAAGTGCATAAGTAGCTTGTACATACCAGTCTTTTGAATCACGCGCTTTACCAGCTGCATCATAACCTTGGCTGAATAATACACCAGTACCTGTACCGTCACCTTGACCATAATAACCAGTCAAGCCCAAACCAGCTATATTAACTGTTGTACCAATATCCCATGCAAAAGCAGTATCGTTGCTCGCACCAAGGCCATTTGGATTTTCAACATTTTGTGAGATGAATGAAGTCCAAACTTTACCAGAAACATCACCAGTCCATGCGTATGCTGCTTTACCTTCGTATGCAGATTCTGAACCACCGCGTTCACCAACTGCTTGACCAATTAGACCATTACCACCACCAGCTGTAGTTGGGCCCCATGACTGAGTTACACCAACTGTGAAGTCAAAACCATTCCAGTTAGGTGATGTGTAAGCCACTTGAGTTTTCCAGTCAGCGTACATAAAACCAGTACCGATACGGCCTAATGTTGTTGTGTTTCCAGCCAATGAACCAGCTGCTGAACCAACACCCAACAATGTCATGTCGTTTAAGATAGCGTCAGAAGCATAGATACCTAAATCTTTACCTAATTTGATAGAACCCCATGAAGCATCACCAAATGTTAAGAATGCTTGACGGTTTTCTTGCTGTGCACTTTGGTTACCTGAACCACGTGTTGAACCACCTGGATTGATTGAGATAGTGAAAGCAACATCTAAATCATTTTGACGTGTTTTACCAGAAACTGATAGGTAGTTTGGTAATAGACCTGTAGTGATATTATTAACGCTATCACCATTACCAAATTCACCAGCAGTAGCATCATCACCACTGAAAGATGTATGTGTGTAGTAAGCGTTTACAACACCGCCGATGTCCAATGTCCAATCGCCAGCTGGAATCATAATACCAGCGTTAGCGCTTGAAGCACCAGCAACTAACGCTGCTGCAACTGCTAATTTTAACTTGTTGTTCATGTAATTCTCCTAAAGTTTTTACTTAATGTATTAACTGCTTTTTTACTACTTATGTATGCTCATTTTATTTTTTGGTTAAGCCATCAAGCCACTATTGATACCTAGCACTTAATCGTTTAATCAAAAATATGAGTATTGTTTTAAACTTTCTTAATGTGCAATGATTAATTAAATAATCACTTTACCCAAGAAGGTTATGGGCTAGTATGCCAAAGCTTAGTATTGCCAAGCAAGTGTTAACTTATTTTTAGCTTGTCTTTTTTTCATTTGTTGTGTTGTTACAACAAACTTGCTTGCTGGCTACTTTACTTTAATTTTTTGAAAAGTGGTTTTGAAAAGCGATCTGGCCTACCGCGCTTCACTCAAAGTGACAGGATGAAAGCAATCTATTCATGATAATCAGCTAACGTTAATTGCAGTGCTTTGCTGTCATATTCACTGGTAATAATGGCTTTCCCTATACCTTGTTGCAAGACTAGTCGGATTTTTCCATCTTGTACTTTCTTATCCAAGCCCATCAATTCAAGGTATCTTTCGACACCTAATGCTGGTGGTGTTTGCTGTAGTTTGGCTGATTGGAAGATGCTTTGCATGCGTTGTATATCGCTAGTGTTTAACCAGCCCATGCGTAATGAAAGATTGGCGGCCATCATTGTGCCTGCGGCTACTGCTTCACCATGCAACCAAACACCATAGCCCATTGCATTTTCAATAGCATGGCCAAATGTGTGGCCGAGATTGAGCAGAGCACGCTCTCCTGCTTCTTTTTCATCTGCCACGACAACATCGGCTTTGTTTTTACAGGAGCGATAAACAGCTTCAGAAATGACAGCTTCATCTAATGCCATTAATGCTGACATATTGGCTTCTAGCCAATCAAAAAACGCTGCGTCTCGAATTAACCCATATTTAATCACCTCAGCAACACCTGCCGATAGCTCGCGTTGTGGCAAGGTATGTAAAGTATTGGTGTCGATTAAAACGAGTTTAGGCTGATAAAACGCACCTATCATGTTTTTGCCTTGCGGATGGTTGATGCCCGTTTTTCCGCCCACGCTAGAGTCTACTTGCGACAACAAGGTGGTTGGAATCTGTATAAATGGCACACCACGCAAATAAGTTGCAGCCGCGTAACCAGTTAAATCACCAATAACACCGCCACCTAAAGCGATAAGTGTTGTATTTCGTTCACAACGTGCGTTGATTAATGCATCGTAAATAAGATTGAGTGTTTCATTATTTTTATATTGCTCGCCATCTGGCAGGATAATTTCGATCACTTGCACACCCGCCTCGCGCAAGGGCTTTGCTACTTGCGCCATATAAAGTGGTGCGACTGTGGTATTGCTGATAATCGCAACCTGCTTTTGCTTGATGTATTGTAGCAATAATGCTGTTTCGTTTAGCATGCCCGATCCGATATGAATAGGGTAGCTACGTTCGGCTAAGGCGACATTTAATAGTTGTTTCATAATGCTTTATAAGTTTTCTTAATTTGATTAATCAGCACACTGGCAGGCTGTCTGCCAGTATCGACAATACAATCGGCAATTTCTGTATAGATAGGATGCCGCTCTTGATATAGCTGCTCTAATTTGGTTTGTATATCAACATTTTGCAATAATGGACGTTGTTTGTCATGACGCATTCTTTTCCATAAATCATTGACTGCTGCGCGTAGATAAATCACATAACCGTGCTTTTGTAGTGCAGCTCTGTTTTCTGGGGATAAGACAGCGCCACCACCAGTTGCTAGCACGATATTATCGAGTTGCGTTAATTCCTCAATCACCGCAGCTTCTCGCTTTCTAAATCCTTCTTCGCCTTCTAAATCAAAAATCACAGCAACTTTAACGCCTGTTCTTGCTTCTATTTCATGATCGGCATCATAAAATGTTTTCCCTAGTTGCTTTGCAAGCTGCTTGCCAATGGTGGTCTTGCCAGCGCCCATTAGCCCGATCAGAAATAAATTATTTAGCTTGGACAAAATAAAAATGCCTATCAATTGAATGATAGGCATTTTAAGCCAAAGTCAACGTTCTGTCAGGTCAAGTTAAGATTGAGGGTTTGACCAACATAGCTAACACTAATGTAAGGCTAAGGTTTCATCCATAATTTTTGGTGTTACAAAAATCAATAACTCGGTCTTATCATCTTGTCTTCTACGCGTTTTAAATGCGTTTCCAATGATAGGTAAATCGCCGAAGAATGGCACTTTATTGACTTGGTTTCTTTCCTCTTGTTCGTAAATACCGCCCAGCACCGCTGTTTCGCCGTTAGACACTAGCACCTGTGTTGTGATGTTTTGTGTATCAATAGAGGGAACGCCTGCAAAGACTGTACCGACACGTTCTTTTCGCACATCCAAATCCATAATGATTTTATCGTCTGGGGTAATTTGTGGCGTTACTTCCAAACTCAACACTGCCTCTTTAAATGATACCGTGGCTGCACCACTGGCCGCCGCTTCCAAAAACGGAATCTCGGTACCTTGTGCTATTTTTGCTTTTTGCTGGTTCGCAGTTGTGACGCGCGGGCTTGAAACCACCTTACCGCGGTTATCTGTTTCTAACGCTGTTAGCTCTAGATTTAACAACAAGCCGGCTGGTAACCTAAATAAACTGAAGGCAAGACTACCCAGGTTGGTAGAACTGGTCACAGGGAAATTGGAAGCTAACCCACCAGTACTTGCAGTTTGGACTACCGTCGCGCCATCTGCACTCGTCCGTTGAACGGCACTGGTAGAATCTAAGCTACCGCCAATCGCTAGCGTGTTTTGTCCTGGTGTTGTGAAAGACTCCACACCGAATCGGGCGCCAAGCTCTTTACCAAATTTTTCGTCTGCAATCACTAAGCGCGACTCTATCATCACTTGCCTTACAGGAATATCAACCTTATCAAGCACAGCGCGAATCTCTTCTAATTTTCGCGGTGTATCTTGAATAAACAGTGTGTTGGTTCTTGGATCTGAGTTAACCGAACCACGCATTGAGAGAATTGAGTTTCTGTTCATCATCCCTCCAGCACCACCGCCACCAAAACCGCCACCGCCGCCTGCACCACCCATATCACCCCAAAGTAAAATTTTAAAATCATCGGCTTTTTGGTACTTTAATTGAAAGACCTCTGTGACTAAAGGCTCTAACTCTTCAACTGCTTTTGTCGCTTCGAGTGCAGCCTTCTCTTTTGCTGCCACTTCTTCGGCTGGGGCTACAGTAATCACGTTGCCTACTTTACGCATCGTTAAGGCTTTATTTTGCATGATAATATCAAGCGCTTGATCCCAAGGCACATCTTTTAATCTCAGCGTTAAGTTGCCCACCACAGTGTCACTTGCGACAATATTCAACCCTGTAAACTCTGCAATCACCTGTAAAACTGAACGCACTTCAACATCTTGAAAGTTGAGCGATAGCTTTTCTCCGCTATACCCTGGCTTCGCACCTTTGACTAGTGTGTTTGGATCTTCTACGACTTTACGCACATCTATAATAAACTTTTTATCAGCTTGATAAGCAGACTGCTCCCATTTGCCCTGCGGCTCAATCATCACACGACTATTACTACCCTGCTTAATGGTATCTACATACATGACAGGTGTGTTAAAACCAATGACATTTAAACGACGCTGCAAGGCTGCAGAAACATCGGTGTCTGCAAAATCTACAATAATTTGTTCGCCTTGTTGTTTGATATTGATGCCAGTATTAGGATCTGCCAAATCAATAATCACACGCCCTTCACCATTTTTTCCTCGCGCAAAATCAACATTAGTGATGGCATGATTGCCTTTATTCGCTGGGCGCTCTGCAAACCGCGTTTCAATTGGTGTCTTAGCCACCTGTTCATTTAGACCTAGACTAATAATGACATCACTGCCTTCTAATACTGTGTTGTAGTTCACTGTTTTTGCTAAATTTAACACCACTCTTGTGCGATCTTTAGCTTGTGCTAGCGCAATACTTTTCAGCAAGCCTTGACCGCCTTTTATATTATTTTCTTTTAGCTTGTTACCTGTATTAGGAAAATCGAGTGCGATTCTGGCCGGACTTTGCAAGGCAAAACTGGCTGGCGGATTCGCTAAGGGTGACGTCATTTTTATACGAATACTGACCCGACCGCCTGCCAATGTGGCAAAGTCGACACTTTCTATATTATTACTAAATGCTACTTCAGCCGCTAAACCAGACGTTATTAGACTTAAACCCAATGCCAGTATGATGCTAATCCATTTTTTCATTATTATCGTCATGTTTCTTCCCATTATTTATTCTTGCAAATTAATACTAGCATCACGCTCTATCCAATCACCGTCAAAGTCATCTTGAACAACTTCTTTTATGGTGATTGCACCATCTTGAATTGAGGTGATTAAGCCAAAATTTGGCCCAATATAATTGCCAACTCTTAATTGATGCAATGCACCATCAGGCGTTTTAATTAATGCAAATTTTGCGCCTTCTTTACTCATTGAACCCACATAGAACAGACTCTCTAGTGGAAAAGATTCCATCAGTTCTTTTCGCCGATTTGTATTCGGCTGCAAAGCGCCAGCTCCGCGTTTTGTTTGGCGTGCTTTGAAAGGATCTACCAAGGTATCATCTGCGTTGTATGGCACGGGTTTATATGGCAAAACCTCTGGCAAAGGGTCAACCGTGAGACTCATATTTGCCGCTGCATTTTGCATGAACTGATCAAGATCATCGCCCTGCCCACCATCGCACGCGGCTAACAAGCAAGAAAGCAACGCAACTAGTGCAATAGTAAAACGCATGCTATTCAAACTCATTTCTGAACCCTTTTTTTATCTTCTTCTGCTTTTCTTTCTGCCACTTCCGATGCATCAAGATAACGATAGGTTTTTGCTACCGCTTCTAGCACCAACTTCCCACCACCGCCTTTGACATCTTTTTGGAGCGGTATAATTGATAAATTGTTTAACGTCACAATACGCGACAATCTTGAGACATCTGTCGCAAATGCTCCGATATCGTGGTAATTACCTAGTACTTTAATTTCTATAGGCATCTCAGCGTAAAAATCAGCTATTACTTCCTGCCCCGGCTTAAATAACTCGAACTCTAAACCACGTCCAAGACCAGATTGATTGATATCCGTTAATAAGCCATCCATTTGGGAACGATCAGGTAATTGTTTTAACAATGCGCCAAATGTTTTTTCAATATCAACCATTTGCTGTCGGTATGCTTCGATTTTTACCGCTTGGCTTTTTTTTGTTAAGAACGTTTGTCTCAGCTCCTGCTCCTGAGCTTCTGCTTGATCACAATCTTCTATTGCTGGCCGCCATAATAAAAAATAACCAGCAATCAATAAAACCAATGCCAACATTCCCAACAATACCAATTTGACCGGAATAGGCAAACTACCAGCACTTTTAAGATCAATATTATTAAAGTCATCTAATTTCATGATGGCACACTCGTCGATTTTGCAGTCTGCTGCTGGGGTTCAGCTTGCATTTTAAGATTAACGTTGATCGTAAAATCGTTTTCTTTGATATTGTTAATCGCCATTGTTTTAATTTCAATCAGCACTGGCTTTTCTAACCACTGAGATGTGCCTAAATTTCTGACTAAAGTTGCGACACGTGCGTTGGTATCAGCAACGCCTTCCATAGTAATTAGGTTTTCTGTTTGCCGGATACTTTTTAAATACAAGCCTTCGGGCAGCTGTCTGGCCAACTCATCTAGCACGACAATCGCCTGACTACGATTGCTTTGCAGGTTTTCAACAATGCGTTTTCTTTCTAGTACATTATTGATTTGATTTTTCAATTCACTAATATCAGCAATCTCCGTTTCTAATACTGTAATTGCACGCTCTAAGCGACTATTACGCTCCAATTGAGACTGTTTTTTTGCCCCTATGTAGCTCCAGCCAATAAACAGAATTGCCATCGCCGATACTGCAATAAATAACGCCATTAAAGCAAATTCTCGTTGTTTTTCGGCACGTCTAATTTGACGATGCGGGAGTAAGTTAATCCGTACCATTTAATCGATTCCTCGCATGGCCAAACCACAGGCCACCATTAATGCTGGAGCATCAATTGCGACCTGCTGTGGCTTCACTTTCGCACTGAGGGACATTGCCTGAAATGGGTTTGCGATAATGACATTCATTTCTGTTTTTGCCTGCACCGCAACATCAATCCCCGTGATGGCGGCACCACCACCTGCTAATACAATATGATCTACACGGTTGTATTGGGTTGAGCTTGTGAAAAACTGTAGTGCTCGAGCAACTTCAACCGACAAGGTCTCGATAAAAGGATCCAATACTTCTGCTGCGTAACTATCAGGTAAGCCGCCTTTCCGTTTCGCAATCTCGGCTTCCTCTAGCGACAACCCAAAACGACGTTGAATTTCTTGTGTCAATTGTGCACATCCAAAAGCTTGTTCGCGAATATAGACTGACTGGTTGTTGTGTAGCACATTCACATGCATGATGGTTGCACCCATATCAACAATCATGACCGTTTGTCCTTTACCTGACTTTGGTAATTGTGCTGCAACTAACTGATAAGCAGCTTCGGTCGCATATGTATCAACATCCATCACAATAACCTTGAGGCCCGCATCTTCTGCCGCCGCCACCCGATCTTCTATTTTTTCCTTACGTGCTGCTGCAATCAGCACTTCAACTTCATCGGGATTGTTAGGCGCAGGGCCAAGCACCTGAAACTCAATATTCACTTCTTCGAGTGGGAATGGAATATATTGATTTGCCTCGCCTTCCACCTGCACTTCCATTTCATTTTCTCTTAAGCCTGCCATTAACATGACTTTTTTAGTGATTACTGCGGATGAAGGTAGTGCTAATGCAGCGTTTTTCTGCCTAGTGCCTAATAGTTTCCAAGCAAGTTGCACTGCATCAGAGACTTGCTCCAAACTAACAACATTACCGTCGACAATCGCATCCTTAGGAAGGGGGGCCATCGCATAACCCTCGAGGTGATAGCCTTTGCGAGCGCTGCTCGATAGCTCCACAATCTTAATTGCAGACGTGCTAATGTCTATACCGATTAAAGGTGGGGTGCTTTCACTGAAAAAATCGAATTTCAAATTAAAAATTTCTTTCTATTTTCGTTAGTTACGCACGTTAGCGATAAATTGCATTAAATCCTAGCAATAAGGTTGCTTGCTGTAAAGAAGTTTCTAATTTTAAATCGCTCAATATCCGCTCTGGGACTGTGTTTTTGCGATTTAAACGACATTAAATCTGAAGAAAGTGCTGTTATTGGTTTGGTTAATCCGCATAACCTTATATACTTCTAAATTACATTAGTTTGATATCAAAATACCAGTTATGAGTCCAAAAAAATGGTGGCATTATCTTATTCTTTTTGCATTAGTGAGCGGCATGGCTGTGACAGCGCTGATAGCGTTATCCATTACACTTATCTACCCAACCTTACCTTCACTAGACAAAGTCACAGACTATAAGCCCATACAACCGCTAAGAATTTATTCAGCAGATGATTATTTAATTGGTGAATTTGGCGAGGAAAGACGGGCCTTTACAACGATTGAGAACATCCCAAAGCAAATGCAAACTGCAGTGTTGGCGATTGAAGATAGACGTTTTTATCGCCATGGTGGCGTTGATCTAAAGGGCATCTTGCGGGCAATCAAAAACAATATCTCTGGAGTAAGCCATGAGGGCGCAAGTACCATTACGATGCAGGTGGCTAAAAACTTTTTTACTGGCCCTAATAAAAAACGCAATCTCATCACTAAAATCAAAGAGGCACTGCTAGCAATCAAAATAGAGAAAACTTTAGAAAAAGATCAAATTCTTGAGCTCTATTTAAACCAAATTTATTTAGGTCAACGATCATATGGCTTTTCCGCCGCTGCACAGGTCTATTTTGCCAAGCCACTTGAAGAGCTCACGCTAGCCGAGTGTGCGCTATTAGCCGGCTTACCAAAAGCGCCCTCTAGTTATAATCCATTTCATCGTCCCAAAAAAGCGATTGCAAGACAACAAGAAGTATTACGTGATATGCGGCGTTATGGTTTGATTGACCAAGCCGAATTTGATGAAGCAATGGCGCAAGAACTGGTGTTTAAGAGAGCAGCAAAAAGTGCGCTCGCCTTGAATGCTGACTATGTAGCTGAGCTAGTTCGCCAACAGCTCTACAAACGTTATGGGGATGAAATATACAATAGTGGTTTAAAGGTATACACCACCATATTAAAGGCCAATCAATCTGCGGCCAATCAAGCTGTTGTTGATGGCATCTTAGATTATCAAGAAAGACAAGGCTATAAAAAAACTGAAAAATGGATTGATTTGTCTCAACTCGACCAAAATAATCTTGCAGAAGAGATGAAAAAAAGCATGTCCAATATCATGGTCTACAACGGCTTTATACCAGCAATTGTGACCAAAACATCGCCCCGTATGGTTGATGTTTTTACTAAGGATGGTGATACAGTCAGCATCACAGAACAAGGTTTGCGTTTATTAAAAAACAACCTAGCGCTTAAAGACGAAAAGCAACACAAAATCAAAGCTGGTTCAGTTGTGCGTATTATTAAAACAAAAGAAGGTTGGCAAATTGTGCAACTACCAGAAGTCGAATCTGCTTTGGTTGCATTAAATCCTAAAAATGGTGCTATTACTGCGTTGGTAGGAGGTTTCAACTTTTATAAAAATAAATATAACCATGTCACACAAGCGTATCGTCAGTCAGGCTCCAGTTTCAAGCCATTTGTTTATTCCGCAGCTTTAGAAAAAGGGTTTACACCCGCAAGTATTATTGAAGATGACCCTATTTCAATGACTGGCAGAGAAGTGGGCTCTGGGAAAAAATGGGAACCAAAAAATTATGATGGCGAATATGACGGTCCAATGCGCATGCGCACAGCCTTAATAAAATCCAAAAATACGGTTTCTATTCGTATATTAGAAAGTATAGGCGCAAAATACGCGCAAGATTATGTACAAAGGTTTGGTTTTTTACCAAAACATAATCCAGCTTATCTCACCATGGCATTAGGCGCTGGTGAGGTAACCCCGCTGGAACTAGCGAATGCTTATGCTATTTTTGCGAATGGTGGTTACCGTATTGAGCCACATTTAATTACCAAAATAGTGGATAGCGAAGGCAATGTAGTAGAGGAAATGACTTTTCCTATTGCAGAAAAAACGGCACCACTCGTCATTGATGAGCGTAATGCATTCATCATGACCTCCATGCTGCGCGATGTAGTGCAAGCAGGTACTGCAACAAGAGCTAAAACACTTGGCAGGCAAGACTTAGCTGGCAAAACAGGAACTACGAATAATACAATCGATGCTTGGTTTGCTGGCTATACAACACATGAAGTCGCTGTGTCTTGGATGGGGTATGACCAACCTCGCTCACTAGGCAGAGTTGAAACTGGCGGACGGGCGGCGTTACCTATTTGGATTCAATATATGCGAACAGCGCTGAAAGATAAACCAGATTTACCTTATCATGAACCAGCTGGGTTAATGTCTTTACGTATTGATCCAATCACGGGCACACTAGTTGAATCTGGTGATTATGGGATGTATGAGTTTTTTTATAATGAAAATCCGCCGCCGTTCCTAGAACTGAATCTACCGCCACTCACTGATGTATTTGATTCTGGTTTCAATCCATTACAACCGAATGCGACGTCATTACCCAACGTGCCCAATGAGAGCAAGTCAGATTCTGGGATAGGCAATCAAAATAATAATAGTTCTGCTGATGGGTCAGGTTCTGAGGATTCCAAAACCAAAACATTACGCAAAAATCCAACCAGTACCGATAATGCCAGAAGTGTGTTAAATCCTTCTGGATTTTAATACACGTTACATTTGATATGGCACGCGAACGCTTAGATCAGCTAAGGCAAACGATTGCACAACAAGCTGCCCGCATGATGGTAGAGGATGGCATTAGCGATTTTGCTTATGCAAAAAAGAAAGCAGGGCGTCAGTTAGGCGTTTTAGAAAAAAGTGTTTTACCCAGCAATGCTGAAATTGAAGCGGAAGTAAGAACCTACCATGAGCTTTACAACGCCGATGAGCAGCCACATGAACTCAAAATGCTCCGCAAAGCTGCGTTAGCAACCATGCAACTTTTCGAACGATTTAATCCATTTCTCACTGGCAGCGTGCTAGACGGCACGGCTGGCAAAAATGCGCAAACCAATATTCATTTGTTTGCCGATAGTGCAAAAGATGTCGAGATTTTTTTACTCGGCCAACAAATCCCTTTTGAAAGCGATGAAAAAACCTATCGCGTATCCGATCGACCGAGTAAAAATAAAAAAGAAAAGGCACATAAAACTGTGCCTGTGTTTACCTTAGAAACCGAATATGGACTACAACGGCTTAGCGTGTTTGAGTTTGATGATATGCGCATTGCAACTAAACGCCCGAGTGATGGGAGTAATGCGGATAGGATTGATATTGCAGGGTTACAAGGGTTAATCTCGCAAGCAGCTTAACAGCGCTCAATCATTGAACTCTGATTGAATCAATGATCGGCATTCTGATATGCACATGTCTAGCTTTGTTAACTCAACTCCTGCGTTTTCAACCACCGCGCTACATCCATAGCAAAATAAGTCAAAATACCATCGGCGCCAGCGCGTTTAAATCCTAACAAACTTTCCATCACACAAGCTTGTTCATCTAACCAACCATTTTGGGTGGCTGCTTTGAGCATGGCATATTCACCACTCACTTGATAGGCATAGGTTGGCACGCCAAATTCTTGTTTAACCCGGCGTACAATATCTAAATAAGGCATGCCAGGTTTTACCATGACCATATCGGCACCTTCTTCAATATCCAATGCGACTTCTTTAATCGCTTCATCTGAATTGGCGGGATCCATTTGATAGTTATATTTATTGCCCGCCCCAAGATTGGCAGATGACCCGACGGCATCTCTGAATGGGCCATAGAAAGCGGATGCATATTTGGCTGAGTAGGCCAAAATACGGGTATAAACATATCCATCATCTTCTAACGCAGCGCGAATAACGCCAATACGTCCGTCCATCATATCGGATGGTGCGACTACATCCACGCCAGCTTTGGCATGGCAAAGTGCCTGTTTAACCAATACTTCTACCGTTTCATCGTTTAGCACATAACCAGCATCATCAATAATGCCATCTTGCCCATGCGTGGTATAAGGGTCTAATGCAACATCGGTAATAATACCTAAATTAGGGAATGCTTCCTTTAATGCTTTAACAGTTTGTGGCACTAGCCCATTGCTGTTATACGCCTCTTTAGCCGTTAAACTTTTACGCTCTTCAGGTATCACGGGGAAAATGGCCAACGCTGGAATACCAAGTTGCACACACTCTGCTGCCGTTTTGAGCAACACATCAATCGATTGACGCTGCACGCCAGGCATAGAAGGCACTTCTTCTGTGCGGTTTTCACCTTCTAATACAAATACTGGATAAATTAAATCATTGGTTGTGAGTATATTTTCGCGCATAAGACGGCGCGAAAAGGCATCTTTGCGCATGCGACGCGGGCGGTGAGCAAGCAGTTGATTAGCCATAATATTCCTTCATTATCTTATAGAGTTAATAGAGCGAACTCTATTTTCGCCGCACATTATTTGCGCGACTACAGTGTTAATTTCAATACATTTAAGCAAAGACTTTTTTGAATGCTGCTCCAGGATCTGGCTGCCGCATAAATGCTTCGCCTACTAAAAATCCATTCACATTATTGTTGCGCATGAGTGCAACATCTTCTGCTGTAAAGATGCCTGACTCTGTAATCACAAAGCGATCATCTGGTAATTGTTGCAATAAATCCAAGGTGGTTTGTAGCGTCACATCAAAGGTACGTAAGTTGCGATTATTAATACCAACCAACGGGGTTTCTAATTGCAAGGCCAGTTCAAGCTCTTTACCATCATGCACTTCAACCAATACAGCCATGCCTAATTCATGCGATACTTCTTCTAATAATTGCATTTGTTTGAGCTCTAATGCCGCCACAATCAGCAAAATACAATCGGCACCCATCGCGCGCGCTTCAACCACTTGATAAGGATCAATCATAAAATCTTTGCGCAATACAGGTAGACTGCACGCCGCACGTGCTTGTTTTAGATACGCAGCAGAACCTTGAAAATATTGCTCATCTGTCAGTACGGACAAACAAGCCGCGCCTGCTAGCTCATAGCTTTTGGCTATTTCAGCGGGATTAAAGTGCTCACGAATGACGCCTTTAGATGGGCTGGCTTTTTTAATTTCTGCAATGACCGCAGGTAAATTAGCCTCATCTTTTTTTGCCAAATTACCGACAAAATCACGTGGCTCAGGTTGTGCCAAGGCTTCTTCGTGTATTTCTTTTAACGATTTTATAGCGCTTGCCTTAGCTATTTCTTCACGTTTGGTGGCTAATATTTTATTTAATATATCTGACATTGCTTGTGTCTACTCTTTATATTTTCTAATCATGTTGAAAGATTATTGAATCATCTGATGGCTATTGATAGGTAATGCCATTGTGTTTAATCCAGCCAGCTTCATGGCGATTTCTGGGATCAAGATGCGTCCAATGGACAATGCCACCTTTGATGTTGTAACTATACTCTCCTCTAAATCCAACTTCATCACCAACTTTTAGCGTATCGATACGCGGCGCTAAATCAATATTATGCGCGAATAAAAGCGTCTGTCCATTTTCAATTTCCACTAAAAATCGTTGATGACGCGAACCTTGATTATCATCTGCCAATACTCGTATAACGCGCCCTTCACCATCTACCATTTCATCTTTAGCTTGACGGGCAAACAGCTGGCTTGCCGAAGCAAATTGCGTTTGTACTTGTGCATGATCTGCTCGCTCTGCCTTTTGCGAAAACGATTCAAGCGATGCAAGAGAAGATGGCGCTATTTGAGACCATATCCCGACTAGCAATAATAGCAGTGCAATGAGACTTTTCTTCATCTCGCCTGTAGTGCTAATAATGTTGCTAGCGCTTTACCCTCATCGATCATTTGTGCCGCCGTTTGCACCCCAGCTGCTAAGCTAGTGACCAAGCCAGCCACATAAATCGCTGCCCCTGCATTCATTAATACAATGTCGCGAGCTGCACCTTTTTTTCCATTGAGTACATCCATAATCATGGCTTTTGATTCTGCTGCGTTCTGAATTTGAATATCTTTTAAAGCGTGAACATTTAAACCAAACTGCGTTGGATTAACCTGATACTCAGTCACTTTGCCATCTTTTAACTCGGCCACATAGGTATCGCCTGTGAATGAAATTTCATCCATTCCATCAGCACCGTGCACGACTAACACATGCTCACTGCCTAATTTTTGCAATACATGCGCCAATTTGCCCGTTAACGCTTGATCAAAAACACCCATGACCTGACGCTTAGCTGAAGCTGGATTAGTGAGTGGGCCAAGCAAATTAAAAATCGTACGAACACCCAGCGCTTTACGCACAGGTGCAGCATATTTCATGGCACTGTGATGATTAGGCGCGAACATAAATCCAATGCCAATTTCATCGACGCTAGCGGCGACTTCATCTGCTGTTTTGTTTACATTCACCCCTAGTGCTTCTAATACATCAGCACTACCACACGTTGATGATACCGAGCGACCACCATGTTTGGCTACTTTGGCACCAGCTGCTGCCGCTACAAAAGCAGAAACGGTTGAGACATTAAAGGTTTGGATACCATCACCACCTGTGCCACAAGTATCAACCAAATGGGCGGTATTACTAATATGCACTTTGGTTGAAAGCTGACGCATCACCGTCGCTGCTGCCGCAATTTCATCCACTGTTTCACCTTTGAGGCGCAGTGCAATTAATAATGCCGCAATTTGCGCTTCATTTAACTCACCACCCATCACTTGCTGCATCACTGCCAGCATTTGGTCATGTGATAAATCTTTTGCCTCTAGTAATTGATTTAAGACCTCTTTAAACATCATTAATACGCTTTAATAAAGTTATCAAGCAACTCGTGCCCATATTCTGTCAATACTGATTCTGGGTGAAACTGCACGCCTTCAATGGCTAACGTTTTATGGCGAACACCCATAATTTCACCATCTTCTGTCCACGCTGTGATCTCTAAACAATCTGGCAAACTCTCTTTTTCAATCACCAATGAATGATAGCGAGTAGCAGTATATGGATTGGCTAAACCTTTAAACACGCCTACATTTTTATGATGAATCAGTGAAGTTTTTCCATGCATTAAGGTTTTGGCTTTAATGATATTGCCGCCAAAAGCTTGCCCTATACTTTGATGCCCTAAACAAACGCCTAGTAACGGAATTTTGCCAGCAAATTCATGAATCAGTGGCACAGAAATACCTGCTTCATTAGGCGTGCATGGCCCTGGTGAAATCACAATGTGTCGCGGATTTAGTTCAGCCACTTTCGCTAGGTCAATTTCATCATTGCGATACACTTGTACATCTTGACCCAGTTCGCCAAAATATTGCACGAGGTTATAAGTAAAGGAATCGTAATTATCAATCATTAATAGCATTATTGGACTTCCTTACTATCTAAACCCGCTTGCACCAATTCGGCAGCGCGAATCACTGCTTTCGCTTTGTTTTGCGTTTCTTCCCACTCACTTTGTGGCACTGAATCGGCCACGATACCAGCGCCTGCTTGCACATATAATGTGTTATTTTTAATCACGCCAGTTCTAATTGCAATCGCCACATCCATATCGCCGTTAAAACCCAAATAGCCAACCGCACCTGCATAAATGCCGCGCTTGCTTGGCTCAAATTCATCAATAATTTCCATCGCACGCACCTTAGGCGCACCTGATACCGTGCCTGCTGGAAAAGTTGCTTTTAATACATCAATCGCATCCATATTCGGCTTCAACTGACCTTCAACATTACTCACAATATGCATCACATGCGAATAACGTTCTATCATCATATTATCGGTGACTTTCACAGTCCCAGTTTGCGCAACACGACCGACATCATTGCGACCCAAATCCATCAATTGCACATGCTCTGCACATTCTTTTGGGTCTGCTAATAACTCTTCTGCCAGCGCAATATCTTCCTCGCGCGTTTTGCCGCGTGGGCGGGTCCCTGCAATCGGTCTTGACGTCACTACACCATCTTCCAATCGCACTAAAATCTCAGGTGAAGCACCAACCACATGGTGATCGCCCATGTCATAATAAAACATATAAGGTGATGGATTTAAGCTACGCAATGCGCGATAGAGTGACAATGGCGAAGCGGTAAAATCTTGCGATAAACGCTGGCTCAACACGACCTGCATAATATCGCCTTCTAAAATGTAATTTTGCGCTTTTTTTACAGCAGCTTTGTAATGTTCTTCACCAAATTCAGAGCTCGCTTGCGTGGCTACGGATTGCTTAGATTCTGGAATGTTCACCGTTTGGCGTAACTGCTGCATCAATGTTTGAATACGTTGATGCGCTTGTGCATACGCGTCTTGCGCTTCAGGATTGGCATACACGATAAAGTAAAGTTTACCGCTTAAATTATCCACCACAGCAATCTCTTCTGACACCATTAACAAAATATCAGGCGTACCAATTGCATCTAGTTTTTGACTATTGGCTAATCGCTTTTCAATATAACGAATCGTTTCATATCCAAAATAACCCGCTAAACCACCAGTGAATCGCGGCAAACCTTTATATGGAGGCGTTTTAAAACGCGCTTGAAAAGCTTTAATAAAATCCAGTGGATTAGTATTATCATGCGTCTCTAATACTTGCTCGCCTTGAAGCACTTGCACTTGAAAACCATTGGCGATAATGCGCGTCTTTGCTGGCAAGCCAATAATAGAGTAACGACCAAAACGCTCTCCACCTTGTACACTTTCTAATAAATACGAAAAAGGTTGATTAGCGAGCTTGAGGTATAAAGATAATGGGGTATCCAAATCGGCAAATGTTTCTTGCACTAATGGAATGCGGTTATAACCTTGTTGCGCTAAGGCGTCAAATTCGGTTTTTGTAATCGTTTGAAGCATGATTTTCCTTAAAAAGTGTATACAGTTGGCGCAAGCAGAAACCCACGCTAGTAGCTAATTTCAGCTCCACCATCGCCAACTTAAACTTGCCTGTTTTTTAAGGAAATCCATATCTAGCTCTATTTAACGGTTGCTAGTGCGTCGCGCATTGATTTAACAACTGAGTTATAGCGGTTAGGATCTGTGTCTTTTGGCTTACCAAAAATGGCACTACCAGCCACAAAAGTATCCACACCTGCTGCTGCAATCTCAGCAATATTATCTGGGTTTACACCGCCATCAATCTCTAACCAAATTTGACGGCCCGTTTTTGCAGTGTAAGCATCAATCATTGCACGCGCTTGCCTAGCTTTTACTAATGTTTGTGGAATGAACTTCTGTCCACCAAAACCAGGGTTAACGGACATCAATAAAATCATGTCCACTTTATCCATTACATGCTCTAAATAGTGTAATGGCGTTGCTGGATTAAATACCAAGCCAGATTTACAGCCTAAATCACGTACCATAGAAAGACTGCGATCAATGTGGCTAGAGGCTTCAGGATGAAAAGTAATGATATCAGCACCTGCTTTTGCAAAATCAGGAATAATACGATCAACAGGTTCAACCATTAAATGCACATCAATTAACGCACCTACATTATGTGATAAATCACGAATCGCTTCACAAACCAAAGGGCCAATGGTTAAGTTTGGCACGTAGTGATTATCCATCACGTCAAAGTGCACAATATCCGTTCCAGATTGAATAACGTCTTCAATTTCTTGGCCTAATTTAGCAAAATTAGCTGAAAGGATACTTGGGGCAATTCTATATTCACTCATAATCGTTTCCGTTATCTATTGATGATTTGGTAAAATTTAAAAATGTTATTTTAACGCGATTTCCGCATTTGGATAAGCGCTTTACTGAATGTTTTGGTGAACTAAACCACTTTTCATGCGTTAGTTTATTTTCCTACAACATCAATGACTTGGTAAAATAGCGAAATGCAGTTGTATACAATAGGTGTTAACCACACCACCGCCCCTATCGAAATTCGCGAAAATGTCGCGTTTAGCATCGACAATATGCGCGAAGCACTATTTGACCTAACCGTTAAAAATGCGGCGGAGGCGGCTATCCTATCCACATGCAATCGTACAGAAATTTACGTGCAGTCTGCTGACGCATTACCAGTGGTGCATTGGCTAGCTAATTACCACAAGCTAGATATCAATCATATCCAACCTTACACTTATACACTTGCCAATCAAGAAGCAGTGAAACATGCCTTTAGAGTGGCTTCTGGCTTAGATAGCATGGTGCTCGGTGAGGCGCAAATATTGGGCCAATTTAAACAATCGGTAAAACTCGCACAAGAAGCGGGTACCTTAGGCACGCATTTGCATAAATTATTTCAGCGTACATTTGAAGTAGCAAAAGAGGTGCGTACTAATACCGATATTGGCGGCAGCTCAATCTCCATGGCTGCGGCAGCGGTTAAATTGGCACAGCGCATTTTTGGCAATTTATCAGAACAAAATGTCTTGTTTATCGGCGCAGGTGAAATGATTACGCTTTGCGCCAATCACTTTGCAGCACAAAAACCAAAAAGCATCACAGTGGCCAATCGTACTAAAGAGCGTGGCACAGAATTGGCTGAAAAAATCCATGCAGAAGCAATTTTACTCAATGATTTACCTGAGCGCTTTGCAGAGTTTGATATTGTGATTACTAGCACAGCCAGTCAACTGCCCATTGTTGGCCTAGGCATGGTCGAACGAGCAGTTAAAGCACGCAAACATCGCCCGATATTCATGGTCGATTTAGCCGTGCCACGTGATATTGAAAGTGAAGTCACTCAACTGGATGATGTTTTTTTATACACGGTTGATGATCTTGCGCAAGTCGTTACTGATGGTATTGGTAACCGCCAAGAAGCTGCAATGTCAGCAGAAACGATTGTAAACGCCCAAGTTGAAACGTTTATGCAATGGTTGCAGAAACGTGGTTCAGTGCCCACCATTAAAGCCTTGCGAGACCAAGCAGAAATGATGCGGGCGGCTGAATTAGACAAAGCATTAAAATTGATTCAAAAAGGTGAAAGTGCCGAGAAAGTATTAGAGATGATGAGCTTAGCCA
Source organism: Methylophilaceae bacterium (assembly GCA_965655675.1). GTDB lineage: Bacteria > Pseudomonadota > Gammaproteobacteria > Burkholderiales > Methylophilaceae. The sequence goes on from CBFHHI010000002.1 coordinate 34,344, forward strand.
TCACTAAAAAATTCCTACACGCACCTAGTCATGCGCTCAACCAAAGTCACGGTGACGAACATGAGCGATTAGCGCAATTGCTCCGCCACATTTATCAAATTAAGAATTAACTCAACATGAAACCCAGCATATTACAAAAGCTCGCCAATTTGAGCGAACGCCTTGATGAATTGAATCGTTTAATGTCTACCGAAGATATTACTAACGATATGGATAACTATCTCAAAATCACCCGTGAGCATGCAGAAATCACGCCGATTGTTGAGCAATACCATCGTTACACGCAAACGCAAGCGGATATTAAAGAAGCGCAAAGCATGTTGAGCGACCCTGAAATGAAAGCATTTGCGCAAGATGAAATTGAAGAGGGCAAAAAACGTTTAGAAGACATTGATTTAGATTTGCAAAAATTGCTAATTCCAAAAGATCCAAATGATGATAAAAACGTCATTCTAGAGATTCGCGCTGGCACGGGCGGTGATGAGTCAGGACTCTTTGCAGGCGATCTATTCCGCATGTACAGCCGCTATGCAGAGAAACAACGCTGGAAGCTGGAAGTACTCTCAGCGAATGAAGGCGAAGTCGGCGGCTATAAAGAAATTATTGCGAAGATTGAAGGTCAAGGCGCTTATTCCAAATTAAAATTTGAGAGTGGCGGTCATCGTGTGCAACGCGTGCCCGACACCGAAACGCAAGGTCGCATTCACACCAGTGCTTGCACAGTGGCGATTTTGCCAGAAGTTGATGCCGTGGCGGATGTGGTAATCAATCCAGCTGATATTCGTCTAGATACTTTCCGCGCTTCTGGTGCAGGTGGTCAACATATTAATAAAACCGATTCTGCGGTACGCATTACCCATGCGCCAACAGGTATTGTGGTTGAATGCCAAGATGGCCGTAGTCAGCATGCCAATAAAGCACAAGCGATGATGGTATTAGCAGCGCGTATTAAGCAAAAAGAAGAAGATGCGCAGCATGCAAAAATTTCTTCCGAACGCCGCAATCTCATTGGCTCTGGCGATCGCTCACAACGCATTCGCACTTATAACTATCCGCAAGGCCGCATTACCGACCACCGCATCAATTTAACGTTATACAAAATCGATGCGATTACTGAAGGTGAGTTGGATGAGTTGATTGTGCCTTTGGCGGCTGAACATCAGGCAGATATGTTAGCCATGTTGGGCGATGATACTTAAATATGAATATTCTTGCAGCATGGCATGAGGCAAGCGCAACTCTCAAACAAGCAAGCAAAAGTGACGAGGCAAGATTAGAAGCACAGCTATTGCTGGAACATGTATTAAACGTGAATCACGCTTGGTTAATTGCACATGCTGATGATGAATTAGATCATGAAAGCCAATCTCAATTTCAAATGCATATTGAACGCCGCATCAAAGGTGAGCCAATTGCTTATATTTTGGGTAAACGCGAGTTTTATGGTTTGCCGTTGGTGGTCACTTCAGACACCTTAATTCCAAGACCTGACACAGAAACATTAGTAGATGCCACTTTAGCCTTAATTCCCAAAAACACTGCTCTGTCTGTTCTAGATTTAGGAACTGGCTCTGGTGCAATTGCTTTGGCCATTGCCAAACATAGGCCTTTATCCAATGTCATAGCGGTGGATGCGTGCATGAAAGCATTAGCGATTGCAAAAGAGAATGCTCAACGTTTAGCCATCACTAATATTGAGTTACGTAATAGCAATTGGTTTGATAGCCTTACCAACCAAACTTTTGATCTGATTGTCAGTAATCCACCATATATTGAAAACAATGATGTACATTTAAGTCAAGGTGACTTACGGTTTGAGCCCTTATCTGCACTAGCTTCTGGCGATGATGGATTAAATGATATTAAACATATTATTCGTCATGCCAAGCAACATCTCAATATCAATGGCTGGCTGCTGATTGAGCATGGCTATAATCAATCGAGCAAAGTGGCTAGCCTAATGCAACAAGCTCAATTTAATGCAATACGACATATTCATGATTTGGCAGGTATAGCGCGGGTGACAATAGCGCAACATTAGTCGCTTGTTATCGCGAGAGAAACCCAGCTTTACTATTAAGGCTGAGACAACATCACTACACAGCACAGGTTAAAGTTTAAAAAACAATGGTCGTTAACAAGATTGTGGATAAGTGTTTTATCCCTCAGAGAAAGCGCAATCATGTTAGAAGAGAATCATTTATCACTTTTAGCTTATACCAGTGTGGCTTGTCATCACATGTCACATGAAGAGCTGGTCAGTCTATTAACCAACTGCAGAATGAAAAACAATGCCCGCAATGTATCTGGCATGCTCCTGTATATGGACGGTTGTTTTTTTCAAGTATTGGAGGGTGAACGGACAATACTTGATATGCTTTTTGAAAAAATATCGAAAGACGATCGTCATCATCATGTCATGAAATTAATCATGGAGCCAATAGAAGCACGGACATTTGGTAATTGGACTATGGGATTTAAAAATGTGACGCCAGCAGAGCTAGTCTCAATTACAGGTCTCACCGATTTTCTAGATCGGGACAATAAAGGCTTTGATGGCATTGAGTCAAAACGAGCAAGACAATTAATTGATGCTTTTAGAGACCATCGCTGGCACCGTGCTGATTTAACGCAATATCAACGTATTAATATGGGTAGTTAATACACTTTTTTAAGAGGATGATTTTTTGAATTCTCACATAGTATAATAGGCGCATGTCTGAAATTAACTCTGTTGGTATTGTCACTCCGCAAACCGCACACTTTAACGAACCGCTCATCCTTAAGAGCGGTGAAATATTGCCTGCATTTGATTTGATTTATGAAACTTATGGACAATTAAATGCTGATAAATCAAATGCCATTTTAATTTGCCATGCCTTATCTGGCACGCACCATGTAGCGGGTAAGTATACCGCTGAGGACAAAAATCCTGGTTGGTGGGACAATTTAATTGGGCCCAATAAACCATTGGATACCAATAAATTTTATGTCATTGGTGTGAATAATTTAGGGGGTTGTCACGGCTCTACTGGCCCCGCGAGCATTAATCCTGCCACCGGCAAACCATTTGGTGCCAGCTTCCCAGTCGTAACAGTAGAAGATTGGGTCAAATCTCAAGCCATGCTTGCCGATTATTTAGGTATCAACACCTTTGCCGCAGTGGTTGGCGGTAGTTTAGGCGGCATGCAAACCTTGCAATGGAGCATTGCTTATCCTAACCGAATTAAGCATGCTTTAGTGATTGCATCCGCACCTAACTTAACTGCACAAAACATGGCGTTTAACGAAGTCGCGCGCCAAGCGATTATTACTGACCCTGAATTTTATGGTGGCGACTATTACGCGCACAACGTAGTCCCTAGACGTGGCCTACGAATTGCGCGTATGTTAGGCCATATTACGTATTTATCTGATGATGCAATGGGCGCGAAATTTGGTCGCAAACTCAAAGACACCATTAAATATAGCTTTGACGTAGAATTTGAGATGGAATCTTATTTACGTTATCAAGCGGATAAATTTGCTGGTGAGTTTGATGCTAATACGTATATTCGAATGACGCGTGCATTAGATTATTTTGACCCAGCAGGTGACTTTAATGGTGACCTGTCTGCCGCATTAAACAAGGTAACGGCTAAATTTTTAGTCATTTCATTCACTAGCGATTGGCGTTTTTCAACCAAACGCTCACGTGAAATTGTAAAAGCCTTATTAGACAATGAGCTGCCAGTGAAATATGCAGAAGTGACAGCGGCGCATGGTCATGATGCTTTTTTAATGCAAGATGCACATTATCATGCCATTGTAGCCAGCTATTTAAGCCAGATTGAGGTCTAATGAATATGACAACTGATTCCAATATTAATCATTTATACCGTCAAGATTTCGCCATCATCGCAGGCTGGCTTGGGTTCGGCTCTAAGGCGCTTGATTTGGGTTGTGGTGATGGCTCTTTACTGAGCTACGTGCGGGATAGTTTAGAAATTAAAGGCTATGGCGTTGAAAAAGACGATGCCAAATGGCTCGCTGCCATGCAAAATGATATTGACGTGATTCAGATGGATTTGGAAGCTGGATTATCTGAGTTTGAAGACAACTCATTTGATACGGTCATTCTTTCACAAACCATACAAGCTATGCATCACACTGAGGCTATTCTGCAAGAAATGTTGCGCGTTGGTCGTGAAGCAATTGTGACCTTTCCCAATTTTGGTTATTGGCGCAATCGCCTGCAAATTATTACGGGGAACATGCCTGTTTCTGAAGACTTGCCTTATGAATGGTATAACACGCCCAATGTCCATTTATGCACGATCAATGACTTTGATCAATTCTGTAAAGCCAGTCATATCGCTATCATTGAGCGCAAAGTGATTACCAATGGCAAGGCAATCTCATTAATGCCTAATTGGTTTGGCAATCTTGCTATGTATCGCCTTAAGCGTGCGTCTTGATCTATCTAGTACACAATATCTTGCTGCGTATCAACATCTCGATGAATACTATCGTCATGCCAATTAAGCCAAGTGATTGTTGCTCCTTTTAATATTTCTCGGGCACCTTCGTCGCCTTGTAAATTCACTAACTGATTATACCAACTAGCCCCAAAAGCCACAGGCTGTCCGCGTTTATCATTAAATCGAGGTGCAATAATGCACTGTGGACTCGTCATCAGCGCAGCTAATTCTTGTAGTAGTGTAAAAGGTATCCAAGGCATATCGGCAAGTGCAATCAGCCAACCGCTTGCATCCTGTGTCGCCCTCACAGCATCAGCAATTGCATAAGCCATACCGTCTTTTGCTTGCTCGCTCTCTATGACCGTATATCCTATATCTTGCAATATTTTTTTTCGCACGATTTGCTGTGGCTGCACGACTGCTACACTGTTAGGTAATGCCCGCTTTAATGCCATCGCACTTTGAAAAAGAATGGTTTGTTGATTCGGTAATAATGCCAGCAACTTATCTTGCTCGACTCCACAGTCAGCTTGAAAACGTCGACCAAAACCCGCTGCTAACAATATCCCTTGCATGATGTAAATGATATTAAATGCGGCAACTATTTAATGTATCTTCAGCAATATCTAGCGCCGTTTTTGCATCATTCACATTGAATAATCGATTTGCTTCAACACCATTTTTAACAGCAATCAATTCTGCTGCAATAGAGACGGCTATTTCACTCGGCGTTTTACTGCCGATAAATAAACCAGCTGGGCCACGTAAATTTTGCACTTGGTCTGGCGTAACATCAAACGCAAGTAAGCGCTCACGTCGTTGTCTATTATTACTACGAGAACCGAGCGCTGCCACATAAAACGCAGGAGATTTTAATGCTTCCATTAACGCTAAGTCATCTAATTTAGGATCATGCGTTAAAGTAATGACAGCGGTACGTGCATCAGGTTGCATTGCTATCACGACATCATCGGGCATTTCACGCCGCAGTTGTGTATTCGGCACATGCCAACCATCTGCATATTCTTCTCGCGGATCGCAAATGGTGACGGCAAAATCTAAACTTAAGGCAATATTCGCTAACAATTGTGAAAGCTGCCCTGCACCAATTAAAATTAAGCGATAACGTGGGCCATAAATACTCGTAAGCACACCGTCTTTTAATGCAGTCACTTGATCTGAAGTAGCCTTAACAACATTGCTCATTTCAGTTTCAAGATGCAAATTGCGTGCGACTAATTGACCTTGTTTGAGCAAATGCAACACTTCATCTAACGCATTCGCCTCAGACAATGGTTCTAATACTAACTGCATACTACCGCCACATGGTAATCCTAAACGCCTTGCTTCTTCTGCCGTTGCGCCATAAGTGACTAGCTCAGCTCGTTTGGGCATACCTTCTTTGCTCAAGCGATACATCAAATCATCTTCAATACAGCCGCCAGAAATAGAGCCAGCCGCACGACCATCATGCCGCAAAGCTAACAATGCGCCGACAGGTCGCGGAGAAGATCCCCACGTTTTGACCACGGTCACTAGTAGTAAAGGATGCGCATTTTGCAGCCAATTCTGCGCCTGCGTGAGAACTGCTAAATCTTGACTGTCCATTTGCTTAAGCGCTGAGTTGGTCACCAATTGGTAACTGTGTGATGTGTTTACCGGTTGCCGCAAAAATAGCATTCGCCAGCGCTGGCGCCAGTGGTGGCACTCCAGGCTCACCCACACCTGTGGGGCTTTCTGCTGAAGGGACAATATGCACTTCTATGGTTGGCATTTCAGCTATTCTGAGCACAGGGTAGCGGTCAAAATTGTCTTGCTCAACTACGCCATCTTTTAGCGTAATTTCACCCGTTAACGCCGCCGCTAATGCATAGCCGATACTGCCTTCCATTTGTGCTTTAATCACGTCAGGGTTAACTGCAATACCACAATCTACCGTGCAAACTACACGATCAACGATTAGATTATTTTCACCATCAATTGTGATATCGACAATCTGCGCAACGAATGTATTAAATGACTCATGTACGGCCACACCGCGCCCTTGTCTAACCCCTTCTTTTTTTGGTAGCGCATTGGCTTTATCCGCCGCCAAACGCAATACACCCGCATGACGAGGCTTACTTTTCAACATCGCTAATCGATAATCAATCGGGTCCTGCTGTGCCATTTTTGCAAGCTGATCAATCAATACTTCTGTTGAATAAGCGGTATGCGTACTGCCAACTGAACGCCACCATTGAACAGGAACAGCAACGCTGTCATTTGTAGTGTGTAAATCGACTTGCAGATTAGCAATTTGATAAGGCAAGTTATTGGCTCCTTCTACTGACATGGCATCAACGCCATCTTTCACCATTTGACCTTCAAATGCCGTGCCTTTAGCAATTGATTGACCAACGATAGTATGATGCCAAGCCGCTGGCAAGCCGTCTGCATTGAGCGTAGCACTGATTTTATGTACATACATTGGACGATATTGGCCAGCATGCATATCATCTTCACGCGACCAAACCAATTTAATTGGAGCTTGCGTGTTTGCCGCTTTTACAATATTAGCCGCTTCTACAATATAGTCAGACTGCGGATTGCCACGACGGCCAAAACTACCGCCTGCATATAGCGTATTAATCTTAACCTCTTCAGGTTGAATGCCCAATACGGCTGAAACTGCATACTGATCGATGCTGTGCAGCTGATTGCCGTTCCATACTTCGCACATACCCTCTTTGAATTGCACAACGCAATTCATCGGCTCCATTGCAGCGTGTGCTAAGAATGGAAACACATACTCGTGTGAAATCACTTTTTTACTCTTTTCAAGCACACCCAATGCATCACCGTCTTTGCGTGCGACAATGCCAGGTTTTGTAACCAGCGCTTTGTAATCGGCAATAATTGCATCAGTGCTTTTTTTAAATGCTTTACTTTCATCCCACTCAACTTTCAGTGCATCACGGCCTTTTTTAGCCGTCCAATAATTACTGGCTAATACTGCAACGCCTGAAGGAATCTTAACCACGTTAACAACGCCTTTGACCGCTCTGGCGTCTTTATCGTCAAACGATTTAACTGTTGCTCCAAAGGTTGGCGGATGCGCTACGACCGCCACCAGCATATTGTCCAATTGAATATCTTGCGTAAAAATGGCTGAACCATTGGTTTTTGCTTTGCTGTCTTTACGAGGCGCCACTTTCCCAATCAAGGTAAAGTCTTTTGGATCTTTCAATGTCACTGCTTCTGGCACAGCTAAAGCTGACGCCGCCTCAGCAAACTCACCAAAGTGAGCTTGTTTGCCACTGGCATGACTTAACACACCTGATTTCACTGCAATTTCACTGGCTGGCACATGCCAAGCAGTCGCGGCAGCTTGTACTAACATCGCACGTGCTGTTGCACCCGCATGACGCATTTGTTCAAATGAGTTGGCAATTGCCGAGCTACCACCTGTGCCTTGATAAGGGCCCCAAGCTAAATTGTTATAACGCTTAGCATCACCAGGCGCGCCTTCCACTTTGACTTGCGCCCAATCTGCATCAAGCTCTTCCGCAATCAAAGTCGCCAGGCCAGTATATGTGCCTTGTCCCATTTCTAAATGTTTAGCAATGACCGTTACTGTGTTATCAGCACCAATCCTCACAAAGGCATTGGGTTCAAATAAAATACCATTTTCAATCACCGCATCGATAGCGGCAGTTTCACTGTCTGGGCTTTTGGCACAACCCGGAATCATGACAGCAATGGTTAAACCAAGACCTGCTTTTAAAAAACCACGGCGCGAAACATTATGTAAATTATTCATCATGGTCTCCTATGCCAAGTCTTTAGCTGCTTGATGAATGGCGGCGCGAATCCGAACATAAGTCGCACAACGGCAAATATTGCCATTCATGGCATTATCAATTTGTTCATCCGTTGGCGCTGGATTGCTCGCCAACAATGCAGTTGCTGACATCATCTGACCTGACTGGCAGTAACCACACTGCACCACATCTAAATCTTGCCACGCTTTTTGAATCGCTTCACCCGCTTTGGATTCATGCACCGCTTCAATGGTCGATATTTTCTTACCTGCGGCGGCAGAAAGTGGGGTTAAACATGAGCGAATAGGCTGCCCATCCAAATGTACCGTACAGGCGCCACACAAACCTGCGCCGCAACCAAACTTAGTACCTGTCATTTGTAAACTATCGCGAATCACCCACAATAAAGGGGTGTCATCATCATAATCGGTACTGAGTGTTTTACCGTTAATATTGAGTTCAGTCATGTGGGTTCCTTACATCTAAAATGCATGTCGAATGTTTTTATCGTCAATCAATTGACTACAGTATTGTGAAATCACTTTTACCGTTTCTAAAGCTTGTGTTCTTGTTTACTAAACTATTTGCTATTGCTTGAAAAAGATTGGTAGTATCTTTTAGAGATTGGTCTATTTTAGAGACCAACATAATCAAGTCAATTAGGCACTAAGGAGTAACCTATCATCATGCGTCAAACCGATATACCAACACCAGATATTCATAGAGCTTGCTGCCCTTCACGCCAAATACTCAGTCGCATTGGCGATAAATGGAGCGTTGTTATCCTGAGCAGTCTAGAGCAAGGGCCTGTGCGCTTTGGTGAACTCAAACGCATGTGTGATGGCATCTCACAAAAAATGCTGACCCAAACACTACGCTATCTTGAACGAGATGGTCTCATTCATCGGCGCGTATTAACTGAAAAGCCGCTACAGGTTGAATACGCGCTGAGTGATTTAGGCATTAATTTACTCACACTCCTCAATCCATTGATTGACTGGGTACATCATCACTGCATACAAATTTCTCAGTCCCATGCCGATTATGATAGCGGGAATGAAACGCCTGCATTCAAAGCGTTTAACCCTGTATTACCATAAATAACCAACACTAAATAATAAGGTCTTATCGGTTTTTTCTCTACCTTCAGCGGGTTGATTTGCATAGTCAACATTCAGTTGAGTTGATGCATTTAAGTTCTCTGCAATTGGCACCCGCAACCCTGTTTTAGTAAAGGCCAGGGTATTTGCTATCTCCTCTAAACTAAATAAGACTTCGTGCTGATGAAAGAATTTGACGTTCTGGAAGACTAATTGATCATATTTCAATGCCCATCGTCCGCTGGCATATCGCTCGTCATCCGCATCATTAAAATCGGTACTGATATAGTTAATACCACCTTCAATCGATAAGTTTAACTCTTTCTGCTCATACACCTGATAACCAGAACCAACACCAGCGCTTGATCGTAACTGAATATCTCTAAAGCGATCATTTTCTAAAGATCCATTGCTATATAAATACCATTGTTTACTTAAAAAGTAGTCGTACTGCATATAGCCTTTGCTATTGAATGCGGTATTCTCACCTTCTGCTTTTGCTCTATTCACGTAGGCACCAACCGTGAATCGCTTGTTCTTTGTCCGCGCAATCGTCTCAGCATCTGCTCGCACTTGGCTATTATCAGTGTTACCAGAGGTTACTGCCCCACCAACATTGGCATAACCTGACCACTCAATGCCTTGACCAGACAGCGCTGGACTAGGATTGATATAAGTGACGTCTTGTAAATTTAATTCTGTACTCATTTTCAAGCCAGAGTTCACCATATTGACTCGGCCCAAACTTCGTTTTTGCAATGTCGCATCAAACATAGAATCATCAGACAAAACGACTTTAACTGGTGCATCCGTATTCAAAGTTGCAATTTCTGACCACAAAATATTGATTTCACCTGCATATTTTGTTTTGAAAATAAGCTGATCTGTTTCCTTTTTAATGACAGTGCCTGTGATCCAGTCGCCATTCTTAAGTATCACAGTATCAGCCATGGCTGTATGACTCAGTGCAATGGATAATAGCGCAACAATTTTTATTACCTTCATAGACTCCCTAAAAAAATCAACATGCTGATACCAAAGTCATTTGAACAGCATGTTATTGACAAATGAATACCGCGCCATCATGGCGCTTAATGTTGTCAGATATTCACGTTCCACCTTTATCTGTCGACTGTCGCTTCAGAAAGTTCCCAATCGTTGGCTGAGCAATGACTCACTAGCTGGCTTAACTAAAAATAAGCTCTTTATTTGTTAGTAAAACAAGGTAAACTATTTTGATGTTTTTAATCAATCAAAAAAGCTACTTGGTTTTTTTAATCATCTCACTTAGCTTACTATCTAGGCCAGTCTACGCTATCGATTGGGCATGGCAGCTCGAAAATGCAAGCATTTTTGAAAGTGTCATTGCCATTAAGCAGGCTGATGGGACGATCATCCGCCATCACTTTCAGTGTGATCTAACCGATGCGCTAAATGAAAAAACGGAACTGTCTTCAACCATTGAAGCCGTCACGCCGACATCGCACCCAGACGGTGTATTAGTCGTCACCTGCTATAGAGGTGCGAATACAGAAATGATTGCGATTATTGATCCACTGGAAGATAGCGTCGTCTATAAAAAAATAGGCAGTTATTTTGTAGACTGGCATCTGGAAAATGGGAAAATCATCATTGATTACGATAAGCCATGCGAAGATACAAAAGAGAAATTATGTACGGATGATCCAAACAATCAGTTCGTAACCGTTTCGCAATCTTGGCCCTAAGCTTGACTCAATATGCAAATCAACCATTGGTTTGTAACCATCGTCCAAACCACCAAAAGTTAAAATAATTCAATATGGCCAAGCTCAACTTAAAAAGTATCCTGTTTAATCAACGCATGTTAGCTTGTGTTGTACTCGGATTTAGCTCTGGTCTTCCTTTATATTTACTTTTTCAACTATTACCTGCATGGCTGCGTAGCGAAGGTATCGATCTCAAAACCATTGCTGTATTTGCCCTCATTCAATTGCCTTACACTTGGAAGTTTATTTGGGCACCATTAATGGATCGATACAACTTGATTGCGCCTATGGGTCGGCGCCGTAGTTGGATGCTCGTTACCCAAATCTCACTATTAATTACCATCTGCGCCTATGGATTCTTTAATCCACAATTCAACATCACCAGCATCGCAGTCATTTCTACGCTAGTCGCCTTATTTTCTGCCAGCCAAGATATTGTCATTGATGCGTTTAGACGTGAGATTTTAAGTGACGAAGAATTAGGCTTAGGCAACAGCATCCACGTTAATGCCTATCGTGTTTCAGGCTTAGTGCCGGGCGCATTCGCGTTGATTCTATCCGACCATTTACCTTGGTCTTCCGTGTTTTGGATTGTCGCTTTATTTATGATTCCTGGCATACTCATGACAATCTTCACCAAGGAACCACATCGCGCAGAAGCCCCAAAAAGCTTAAAAGCCTCCGTTATAGAACCATTTACCGAATTTATGAATCGCGCAGGCATTAGACATGCGCTATTAGTGCTGCTATTTATTTTGCTTTATAAATTAGGCGACAGCATGGCAACCGCACTCGCCACCCCGTTTTATATTGATATGGGTTTTAGTAATACCGATATTGGTACCATCGTCAAAGGTAGCGGTTTAGTCATGCAAATATTAGGTGGCTTTATCGGCGGCATTTGGATGGTTAAAGTTGGCATTAATCGTGGTTTATGGGTATTTGGCATGGTGCAACTGGTCACCATTCTCGGCTTTGCTTGGCTAGCACACGCAGGCCCATTTGAAACCATCGGTACGATCGAACGCGGTATGTTAGCCATTGTGATTGGCGGCGAAGCACTAGGCGTTGGCTTAGGCACCGTCGCCTATGTTGCCTACATGGCGCGCGAAACCAATCCAGCCTACACCGCCACCCAACTCGCTCTTTTCACCAGCTTATCGGCTGTCCCAAGATCAATTTTTAACGCCCTAACAGGCGGCATGGTCGAAGCACTGGGTTGGGAAATGTTCTTTTATGTGTGTACCTTGTTAGCGATTCCAGGCATGTTGTTATTGTTTAAAGTTGCGCCGTGGAATTCAGCTAAAGTTAAAGTTGACGCTTAACCTCATCTAGTGTTTTCCCATCTTTAAACTTCCACTCAATCCATCCGTTAGCTCTTCTTGCTAATATAACTGCAGCGGATGCGCTTGGCGAAGAAAAAATATGATCTTTAGTAAAAATCCAAACGCCATCTTTTTCGACTAATACTCCAGCCTCTTTTAGATCATTTCTCATACCTTCAATCCAAGTACCAGCTGTTTTCGACTCTATAAGATTACATTTACTCCCTGCAAATACAATAATTCCATCTTCCGTATATTCGCCTTCTGCATAAGCATCTTTACCTTTGCAAACAATCAGCTCTTGATTCTTCGGTTTTTTAATTTCATCAAAAACTGGAAAGCCTAAGGTAGATGCAAGTATTTGAATGGTCTCAAAGTTATCATATAAATCCGCTTCTACCGATTCAGACACATGCGGTTTTGTGGGTGAATTTGCATTTTCAAGTATGTATCTATTCGCTTGTATAGCTACTTCGCAACATAACCACTCAAGAAACTTAATGTGTGTTTTAGTGAAGTATTGCGTCTTTGAGACGAAAGCCACTGCATGCGTCCAAAAGTCTTTACTTTTATTGTGTTGTTTAATCCGTACTAAACACTCTTCAGCTTCACCAATATAAACTTGTGGCTTAGTTTCATTGTTGCCAAAAAGAAGATAAACGCCTACATTCCTCAATTCTTCTCTTTGTGCTGCATCTTCTAATAAAGACCTAGGAATTAAAACTGCCTTTACGGTTCGGCTTGTTATTTCAGCAATCTTTAAACCTCTAGGATTACCATCTGGTAAATATATCTGAATCGTTTTGCCAATTTGTTTCATTATTTTAATTTTTCAGTTTTATTTATTCAGTACGATCATATCACTCAGAATCATTTATCACTATTTTTCCAACTTCATATCGCAGGCTTTGTCAGTGCTTTTAGGTCGATAATAGACGTAGTGAATTACACTTAAGTTATTGTCGGCTTAAATATGCTGTATTTTATGTAAGCGTTTTAGTTTATTGGCGACTAAGTAAGTAATAATCCAATTGGAGCTTATCTTATGCAAGCAAAGCCCATCATTACTTACTTACTTTCAAGCCTATTACTGCTTAGTCAAATACAATCCATTGCCACCGAATGCGCTGCAAAAAGTAGCAACAAAACCACACCTTTACTAGAGCTCTACACCTCAGAAAGTTGTAGCAGTTGTCCGCCAGCAGATAAATGGATTAGCGAAATTAAGCATGATAAAGCCGAAGTCACTCCGCTCGCTTTTCACGTCGATTATTGGGATTACATTGGTTGGAAAGATCAATTCTCTAAGGCTGAGTATAGCGACAGACAGCGTAAAACTGCAGCTTTTGGTGGGGCTGGTTTTGTTTATACGCCGCAGTTTGTGTTGAATGGGCGTGATTTTAAAGGTTGGGATAATAGCCGTTTAAAGAGTGCGATTAATCAGACAGCACAAATAGCATCACGTGCAGATTTAACCCTCAACGCGGTGAATGAGGCGGATGGCAGCATTACGCTGATAGCCAATGCAGAATCATTAAATCCTAAACTGACTAAAAATGCAGATGTGTTTGTGGCCTTATATGAGAATGGCCTGATTACCCAAGTGAAAGCGGGGGAAAATAATGGTCGAGAATTGAAGCATGATTATGTGGTGCGCCAACTATTTGGCGCATACCAACTCAATAACCAGCATCAATTTAGTAAACACTTTGCTTTACCTAATTCTTGGAAAAGCAAAGATGCGGGCGCAGTGATTTTTGTGCAAGACAGTAGCAATAGCGAGATTATGCAGAGTTTAGCGCTAGATTTTTGCAGTTAATCTTGATAATCAATCACCAGTGGCGCATGGTCGCTGAATTTTTCAGCTTTATAGATTGAAGCCGTCACTGCTTTTGCCGCTAATCCAGGCGTGACCACCTGATAATCGATACGCCAACCAACATTGTTTGCATAAGCTTGACCGCGATTGCTCCACCAAGTGTAACAGGCATCAGTCGTGTCAGGATATAACTTGCGATAAGCATCCACCCAGCCAACACGATCAAATAAATCAGTCATCCATGCGCGCTCTTCTGGCAAGAAGCCAGAATTCTTTTTGTTGCCTTTATAGTTTTTTAAATCAATTTCTTGATGCGCAATATTCCAATCACCACAAATAACAACATCAAATCCGCTATTAATCAATTGCTCAAGATGCGGCATAAAACGATGCATGACGCTAAATTTAAATGCTTGTCTTTCCTCGCCACTAGAGCCGCTTGGCAAATACAATGACACCACTGCAAGCTTGCCAAAACGACATTCGATATAGCGCCCTTCTGCATCAATATCATCAATGCCTAAACCAATAATCACTTCATCTGGCTTTTGCTTAGTATAAATACCAACGCCGCTATACCCTTTTTTTTGCGCATAATGAAAATAGCCGTAATAACCTGCTGGGGCTTGCATTTCTTCGGTCAAATCATCAGCCTGTGCTTTTAATTCTTGCAAACAAATAATATCTGGCTGCGTTTGATATAACCAAGGAAAAAAGCCTTTATTGGCCGCAGAGCGGATTCCATTTAAATTCAACGTTATAATACGCATTTAGTTCCTTTAATTTAGATTCGTTATGTCACTTAATGATCACGATATATCACAAGATTTCATCACATTTTGTATCACCCAACAGGTGCTTAAGTTTGGTGAATTTAAAACAAAAGCTGGAAGATTAAGTCCTTATTTTTTTAATGCTGGCTTATTTAATGATGGTAATAGTTTATTGAAATTAGGGGAATTTTACGCCAATAGCATCGAAAAATCAGGTATCGCATTTGATATGTTATTTGGCCCAGCTTATAAAGGTATTCCATTAGCCACCAGTATTGCGATTGCTTTTGCAAAAAAAGGGCGCAATTTGCCTTACGCGTATAATCGTAAAGAAGCCAAAGACCATGGAGAAGGTGGTACAGTGGTTGGTGCGCCATTAAGAGGTCGTGTATTGATTATTGATGATGTCATTTCTGCCGGCACATCGGTACGTGAGTCGGTTGATTTGATTCAGGCAAATGGCGCGATTGCTTGCGGTGTGAGCATTGCCTTAGATAGGCAAGAAAAAGGCTTGGGCGAATTATCTGCAACGCAAGAAGTGGAACAGAACAACCATATGCCAGTGATTAGTATTGCCAAACTAAGTGATTTATTAGCCCATATTGAAAATGGCGATGCTTTAACGCCGTATTTAGCGGCAATACAACAATACCAGCAAAGGTATTGCATTACTGCTTAATGAGAAGTAATTTTAAACTAAAGCCTTCAATCAAGATGAATACTGTTACGATCAAATTTCGATTGCATGCTGTAATTATTATGAGCACATTGCTTAGTCAATTGGCGCACGCTGATAGTCAGAAAATTATTAAGTGGATTGATAACCATGGGGTTACCCATTACGGCGACAAACCACCTATGCCTGATGAAATTTCAAATGAATCTAGTGTACTCAACAAGCAAGGCGTGACAATCGAAAAAACCATACTCAAAAAACAAAAAGAAACGACTTCAATTGAAGAGAGCAAACTATCTGCCGAACAAAAAAGATATGATCATGCACTGCTGTCGTCTTATACCTCTATCGAAGAAATTGAACTTGCACGCAAGCGAAACGTGAAAATAGATGAACTAGCACTAGACGACTTAAAACAAAAACGAAAGCGTATGCAAGAATCAACAGAGCAATTTAACAAAATAGCATTGCAAAAAATGGAAGAACAGATTCGCAAACAACAAACAGTGATTGCCAATATTAATCAGCGTTATGAAAAAGACAAAAAGCGCTTCATTGAATTAACAGGCAACAACAATCTGTAATAAGTTAACAAGTCCGACTAGTAGCCGTTTTTAATTACTGAGTTTTGCTTTCAAAATAGTATTCACTTGTGCTGGATTTGCCTTACCTTTTGACGCCTTCATAATCTGGCCAACCAACGCATTAAATGCTTTTTCTTTACCCGCTTTAAATTCCTCAACCATGGCTTGATTTGCGCTAAGCACTTCATCAATCATCGCTTCAATAGCACCAGTATCCGAAACTTGTTTTAAGCCTTTTGCTTCAATAATGGCATCAACATCAGATTCACCTAACCACATTGCTTCAAATACTTGTTTTGCAGCATTATTAGAGATAGTGCCATCTGCAATTCGCTTGGTTAATTGCGCCAAAACAACCGCATCAATCGGCGAATCAGCAATGCTTTTATCTTCTGCATTTAGCTTTGCACTAATGCCACCCATCACCCAGTTTGCAGCCAGCTTTGCATCACCGCCAGCGCGAATCACCTGCTCAAAATAGTCTGCAATATTTTTGCTAGCAGTTAATGAAGAAGCATCATAAGGTGAGAGTGCATACTCACTTTCAAAGCGCGCTTTCATGGCTTCTGGCAACTCAGGCATGTCTGCCTTTACTGCCGCCTTATCGGCTTCTGTAATTTCAAGTGGCAATAAATCAGGATCGGGAAAATAGCGGTAATCGTTCGCTTCCTCTTTGCTCCGCATGGCGCGCGTTTCACCCGTATCGGGATTAAATAACACCGTTGCCTGCTGTATCTTGCCGCCATCTTCTAGCGTGTCAATTTGCCATTGCGTTTCATAAGCAATCGCTTGTTGCATAAACTTGAATGAGTTTAAGTTTTTAATCTCACGTCGTGTGCCCAACTCTGTCGTGCCTTTTGGTCGCACGGAAACATTGACATCACAACGGAAGCTCCCTTCTTGCATATTGCCATCGCAAATACCTATCCACTGCACCAGCTCATGCAATTTTTTGGCGTAAGCAACCGCCTCTGCAGCCGAGCGCATATCAGGCTCAGTCACAATTTCTAGCAATGGTGTTCCCGCTCGATTCAGATCAATACCACTCATGCCTTCAACGGCAGTATCAGACTTTAAATCATGTACCGATTTACCTGCGTCTTCTTCCAAATGCGCGCGGGTAATATGAATCACTTTTTCATAGGCTTCATTTTTACCAACAGCAGGCACTTGTATCGTCACCTTACCTTTGCCAACCACAGGTAATTCAAATTGACTAATTTGATAGCCTTTTGGTAAATCTGGATAAAAATAATTTTTACGCGAAAACACAGAACGTGGCGCAATTTCTGCATCAATCGCTAGGCCAAATTTAATCGCACATTGCACCGCCTCTTTATTCAGCACCGGCAACACACCTGGCAACGCAATGCTCACTTCGCATGCCTGGGTATTTGGCTCTGCACCATAAGCAGTAGAAGCACCACTGAAAATTTTCGTTTTTGTTTTTAGCTGAGTATGCGTCTCAAGCCCGATAACAACTTCCCACTCCATTATGCAATTCCTTTAGGCATTCTTGTATGCCAATCTGTCACTTGTTGATAGGCATGTCCAACGTTCAACATGCGTGCTTCATCAAAATAATTACCAATAATTTGCAAACCAACTGGCAAATCATGACTAAACCCTGCCGGAATACTCATGCCTGGCAACCCTGCCAAGTTTGTGGCAATGGTATAAATATCTTGTAAATACATCGCTACTGGATCACCCGTTTTTTCACCTGTTTTAAACGCTGTAGATGGTACAGTGGGGCCCATGATGATGTCGCAATGTTTAAATGCAGCTTTAAAATCATCGGCAATTAAATGTCGAATTTTCTGCGCTTTTACATAATAAGCATCGTAATACCCTGCACTCAATACATAAGTACCAATCAAGATACGGCGCTTCACTTCTTCACCAAAGCCTTCTGCACGGCTCTTCATATACATTTCCATCAAGTCATCATATTCTGCGGCACGATGTCCATAGCGCACACCATCATAACGAGAAAGATTACTAGACGCTTCTGCGGGCGCCAAGACGTAATACACTGGAATTGATAATTGAGCATTTGGCAACGATATATCAACAAACTCAGCACCTAATTTTTTGTATTCTGCAATCGCAGCATCAATGACTGTTGCGACATCGCTGTCTAATCCTTCGGCAAAATACTCCTTAGGCAAGCCCACTTTTAAACCAGCCAATGGTTGATTTAATTTGGCACTATAGTCTTCTTTAGGATGATTCAAACTGGTTGAATCACGCGCATCAAAACCGGCCATCACATTCATCATTAAGGCACAATCTTCTGCTGATTTAGCCATTGGCCCCGCTTGATCAAGACTAGAAGCAAAAGCAATCATACCGTAACGTGAAACCAATCCATAAGTTGGTTTTAAGCCAGTAAAGCCACACAAGGAAGCTGGCTGGCGAATGGAGCCGCCTGTATCGGTGCCTGTTGCTGCCGCACATAAACGCGCCGCCACTGCCGCAGCTGAACCACCACTACTGCCGCCAGGCACACGCGTTAAATCCCAAGGGTTTTTAACCCCACCAAAATAACTGGTTTCATTGGATGAACCCATCGCAAATTCATCCATATTGGTTTTACCCAAATTAACCGCACCCACGTTATTAAATTGCGTAATCACATGTGCGTCGTAAGGCGCGACAAAGTTTTCTAGCATTTTAGAACCGCAAGTCGTTTTCCAATCTTTGGCACAAAAAATATCTTTTTGGGCAAACGGAATACCAGTTAAGCTTGTTGCTGTGCCAGCAGCAATACTGATATCTGCAGCTTTGGCTTGTGCCAAACTTTTGTCTGCATCTACGGTTATATAAGCATTAATGTCAGGGTTATATTGACGAATACGATCTAAAAATGTTTGCGTCATTTCTACGCTGGAGATTGTTTTATTCGCCAACATTTGGCTTAAAGTTTTAAGGCTGTGGTTAATCATGATTTTCTATATATTCAAAGCAGTCTGATTCGGGACGATTGATGGTATATCTAGTGTGGCTATTCAATGACTTTTGGCACCAAATACAGACCCCCATCAACAGCAGGCGCGTTTGCTTGGAAGGCTTCACGCTGATTGGTGGCTGTAACAACGTCATCCCTTAACCGTTGCACCACGTCTTGCGAATGTGACATGGGCGCAATGTCTGCGGTATCGATAGCCTGCATTTGCTCAATCAGAGTCAAAATACCGGTCAATTTGGTGAGCGTTTTATCGGCTTCTGCATCACTGATGTCGATGCGTGCTAAATGTGCAATGCGCTTAATATCGGAATTATCTAATGCCATAAACTGTTTCTATTTTTCTGTTTCTTAACTTTAGTGTAATAAACTTTAATTGTGACTTAATTTTAAGCCGAATATACGTTATTATACCTTGATTTTATATCCCATCTTATTTTAGGCATGTGATTAATAAGCTCGTTAGATAAAGCACAGGAAAAAACATATGTTCGGCTCGTTAAACAACTACTTCTCAAATGATTTAGCCATTGATCTAGGTACCGCAAATACACTCATTTTTTCACGCAACAGAGGTATTGTCCTTAACGAACCATCAGTGGTTGCGATTCGTATTGAAGGTGGCACTAACGGCAAAAAAGTATTACTCGCAGTTGGTACAGAAGCGAAAGGCATGTTGGGGCGCGCACCAGCGAATATCCAAGCGATTCGACCAATGAAAGATGGCGTGATAGCCGATTTCACTGTGACTGAACAAATGTTGAAATTCTTCATTCGCAAAGCACGTGATTCTCGCTGGTTTTCACCAAGTCCACGTATTATTATTTGCGTTCCAGTCGGCTCTACCCAGGTAGAGCGTCGTGCAATCAAAGAATCTGCTGAGCGCGCTGGCGCTAAACAAGTTTTTTTGATTGAAGAACCTATGGCAGCAGCAATTGGCGCAGAAATGCCTGTGGCAGAAGCAACAGGTTCCATGGTCGTTGATATTGGCGGCGGCACCACAGAAGTTGGTGTCATTTCAATGGGCGGTATCGTTTATGCCAAATCTGAGCGCGTTGGCGGCGACAAGTTTGACCAAGCGATTATCGACTATATTCGTCGCAATTATGGCATGCAAATATCGGAACCCACTGCTGAAGCAATGAAGAAAAAAATTGGCTCAGCCTTTCCAGGCTCTGAAGTCTTAGAAATGGAAGTCACAGGGCGCAATCTTGCTGAAGGCTTACCGCGTAAATTTACCATTTCTAGCAATGAAATTTTAGAAGCGTTAACCGAGCCATTGAATGCAATTGTGGGGGCTGTAAAATCAGCTTTAGAGCAAACGCCACCTGAATTAGGTGCAGACATTGCAGAAAAAGGTATGGTTATTACTGGTGGCGGCGCATTATTACGCGACATCGATCGCTTGCTCATGGAAGAAACAGGTTTACCAGTGATTATTGCAGAAGATCCACTCACATGTGTTGCACGGGGTTGTGGGCGCGCATTAGAGGACATGGATAAATTAGGCAGTGTATTTGCTCATGAGTAATTATTGCGCATTTCAATTCAATCCATTACAACGGTATGCTTAAAGGCGTTCATCAGAAACTAGAGCCTCAACAATCTCCAGCTTTTTTTGTCCATGGCGCAAGTCCGTTCTCTCGTATGGTGCTTTTCTGCGCTTTATCCATCATTTTAATGGCTGTTGATGCCAAATTAAATTACCTGTCTCAGGTCCGTCAAGCTTTTATTGGCGGACTGCATCCTATAGAAGTCATTGCCAATATGCCCAGTGAGTTTATACGAGATGCCAAGAAGTATTTTTCTGTACATAATGCGCTAGTCCAGGAAAACTATATTCTTAGGCAGCAGGCATTCGAACATGCGATTAAATTACAACGCTTGAATAGCTTGCAAGCTGAGAATGCACATTTACGTAGTTTGCTTGGTGGTGACATCCCTATTCATCCAAGAGCAATTTTAGGCGATATTTCACATACAGGAAGAGACCCATTCAGAAACGTTGTGATTGTTAATCGGGGCAGCCAACACAATATACAAGCTGGACAAGCTGTTGTTGATGCAAAAGGCATACTCGGTCAGGTTACGCGTGTGTACCCATTTAGCAGTGAAGTCACCTTAATTACGGACAAGAATTTATCGATTCCAGTACAAGTTGAGCGGAATCAATTACGTGCGATTGCATTTGGACAAAGCGGTAATACGCTTGATATTCCTTACTTACCTTCCAATGTTGACATTAAGATTGGTGATAAGTTGGTCACTTCTGGTATTGATGGCATTTATCCTGCAGGGCTGGCTGTTGCGACTGTTACAAAAATCGATCAGGATTCAAAATCTCCTTTTGCAAAAATCATTAGCACACCTACAGCCCAAGTAAGCCACCATTTACAACTCTTAATCTTAGAGTTACCTGATGCTAAAGCAGCTCCTATTGAACAGCCAGAAACTGTAGAAGATAATCCAATCAATACCATCGAGGAAAAGGCTCAACAAGATGCGCGCACCTAGTCGATTATTGGTTTATAGCACTTTATTTGCCGCTTTGCTTTTGCAGCTCTTTCCTTGGACAGGTGATGGCGTTATTTTACGACCTGATTTTATGCTGGTTGTATTGATTTATTGGATTTTTCGTGCGCCTTATTTTTGTAATATAGGCACAGCATGGCTTGCTGGAGCGCTGGTTGATGTAGCTACTGGCAGTCTATTAGGTCAATACGCTTTAGCCTTTACGCTCACGGCATATGTCGCACTACTGTTTCAACGTCGACTGGTTTTGTTTAGCACATTCCAACTATTGTTTTTTACCTTTACTTTATTAGTTTTTACACGCATTACCATATTAGTACTCAAACTATTTTCAGGTAACGATGCACCAGATATGCATTATTTCTGGCCTGTTATATCAGGTGTCTTATTATTGCATCTCATGCGTTTATTTCTTGGACCCATTACGCAATCATCATCCAGTAAGGCTAACTAAACGAATATGCGCCGTCGGCCAGAACTAAAGAACCATCAACATGAGTTGCATCACTTCAAGCTACGTTTAGCAGTACTTGGTCTGATTGTCGTCATTGGTTTCAGTATCCTGATGCTGCGGTTCTATTTTTTGCAAGTTACCCGCCATGATCACTATCATACGCTGGCAGAAAACAATCGTATTTCTGTTATCCCTGTTGCCCCGACTCGCGGCATTATTACCGATAAAAATGGCATCACACTCGCGCATAACTTTTTTGTTTATGCTTTAGAAATTACACCATCAAAAGTAGCTGACTTAGAAAAAACCATTACGGAAATTAGCCAGCTGGTTGAAATATCTAGTAGCGATATCAAGCGATTCAATAAACTAAAAGGGCGTACGCACGAATTTGAATCTATTCCTATACGCACTCACTTAAACGAGATAGAAGCAGCTAAATTTGCCGCGAATCGTTTTCGATTTCCTGGTGTAGAAATTAAATCAAGATTGTTTCGTCACTATCCAAATGGTAAATTAGGTGCGCATATTGTCGGCTATATCGGTCGCATTAATGATGACGATCTAGCCAATCTAAAGTCATCTAACGATCTCTCAAATTACAAGGGTTCTGACCATATTGGTAAAAGTGGTATCGAGCAATATTATGAAAAGAAACTGCATGGCACCACTGGCTTTCAACAAGTTGAAATCAATGCGGACGGGAAGGCGGTAAGGGTATTGTCGAGCAAGGCACCTGTTTCAGGCAATAACTTATCACTTTCTATTGATCTAACTTTACAAGAGATTGCTGAGAAAGGCTTTGGCGATAGACGAGGTGCGTTGGTTGCTATTCAACCAAAAACAGGCGAAGTGCTTGCCTTAGTCAGTATGCCCACTTTTGATCCTAATCTGTTTGTAGGGGGGATCGATACAAAAAATTGGCAACGTTTAAATGAGTCTGCAGATAAACCACTGATTAACCGCCCATTACGCGGCATTTACCCGCCAGGCTCGACATTTAAACCCTTTGTTGCATTAGCTGGCCTTGAGGCGGGTAAGCGTCATCCGCCATTTAATATACAAGATGCAGGCTACTTCACCTTGCCAAACAGCAAGCATCGCTATCGAGATTGGAAAGTCGGTGGTCATGGGTTTGTCGATATCTCCCGCGCGATTACTGTTTCTTGCGATACTTTTTTCTATGGCTTAGCCATTGAGTTGGGCATCGATAAACTCACTTCATTTGTTCGTCATTTTGGTTTTGGTGAAAAAAGTGGTATCGATATTAATGGCGAAAACAGTGGATTACTCCCTACGCCAGAATGGAAGCAACGCCGCTTTAAACAGCCTTGGTATGTGGGAGAAACTGTTATTGTTGGCATTGGGCAGGGTTATACCCTAGTGACACCCATGCAACTTGCTTACGCCACAGCTGTTCTTGCAAATGGTGGCGCGGCAATGAAACCACATTTAGTTACCAAAATGACTGATGTAAAAACAGGCCATACAACCTCAATAAAACCAATGTTGACTGAACAAATACCACTCAATGAAGGCAATTTAGAAATTGTGACAAAAGCCATGATAGATGTCACCTTGCCTGGTGGCACAGCATCGCTTGTTGGTAGAGATGCTGGATATAGCATTGCAGCAAAAACAGGCACTGCGCAAGTCATTGGCATTAAGCAGAATGAAAAGTATGATGAAAAAAATATCAACGAACGCCATAGAGACCATGCTTTGTTTATTGCCTATGCACCTGCAGAGAATCCTACAATCGCTATTGCCGCCATTGTAGAAAATGGAGGGCACGGCGGCTCAGCTGCTGGCCCTATTGTGCGACAAGTGATGGATTATTACTTACTAGGTAAAAAGCCACCTGAAATGGATACAAAAACAGAGCCTGTTAAAATAACGATTGATGCACCAATGTCGGGAGTGACTCATGATTAATCACATTGCTCATGTGCTATCAAAACACATCGACTCCATATTAATGAGTTGCATTCTCTTCACAATGTTGGTGGGCTTGTTTGTTTTGTATAGCGCTGCTGGAGAAAACTTGTCCCGAATTAACGCCCAGCTAATCAATATTACAGTTGCACTATCAGCGATGTGGCTTGTGGCCAATGTTGAACCACGATTGATGGAGCGTATGGCACCGCCATTATATCTAGCAGGGATATTGCTGCTGCTTGGTGTCGCACTTTTTGGCAATATCAGTCATGGCGCCAGAAGGTGGTTAGACATTGGCATAATGAAAATCCAACCTTCTGAATTGATGCGAATTGCTGTTCCAATGATGCTTGCTTGGTTTTTTTCTCAGCGAGAGGCCTCACTGCGCTTACTCGACTTTATTATTGCTTTTTTCATTCTCATGACGCCTATACTTTTTATTCTCAAACAACCCGACTTAGGCACCTCATTACTGGTGGCTGCCTCAGGCTGTTTCGTCATCTTTTTAGCTGGTCTTGGCTGGCGTATTATTATTGGGGGCATCGTTTCTGTAGGGGCGCTTATCCCTGTTTTTTGGTCTATGTTGCATGATTATCAAAGAAGGCGTGTACAAATTCTAATAGACCCAACAGAAGATCCATTGGGTGCTGGCTACCATATTATTCAATCCACCATTGCACAAGGCTCCGGCGGCTTGACGGGAAAAGGCTGGCTGAATGGCACCCAATCTCAGCTTGATTTCTTACCGGAACGCACAACCGATTTTATTTTTTCTGTATTCAGCGAAGAGTTTGGCATGGTTGGCAATTTGCTATTATTATTATTGTTTAGTTTAATCATCGCGCGTGGCATTTACATCGCATCGCAAGCAAAAAGCACGTTCTCGCGCTTATTAGCTGGTAGCATCATCATGACTTTTTTTATTTATATCTTTGTTAATATCGGTATGGTCAGTGGCTTATTGCCTGTTGTAGGCGTGCCATTACCTTTAGTGAGTTACGGCGGCACTTCAATGGTGACGATACTAGTCGGCTTTGGCATACTCATGAGTATTCACACTCACAAAAATTTAGTTGCATCGGGATAATTGCATGATAAGAAAATTACATCTTTTTGTGATTGCGAGTTGCCTCATACTCGCATCTTGCGGCGGCAGCCCCACGATTAAGCCCACGCCATCTAGCAAAAGCACCAGCAATCAGGGTGGGTATTATAAAAACGATGGCCCCGATGCAACCCCACCAAGCCATTTAGACAGCATCCCCGATGCCATCCCTAAAGTTGAAGCATTACACAAATACTCTCGCAAACCTTATATTGCTTTGGGTAAAAAATATTATCCACTCGAGACTGCTAAAAACTACAAAAAAACAGGCATCGCCTCTTGGTACGGAAAGTTGTTTCATGGCAAAAAAACAGCGAGTGGAGAGACCTACGATATGTATAGTATGACAGCGGCGCATACCGTGCTTCCGTTACCAAGTTACGTCAAAGTGACCAATGTTGAGAATGGCCGATCTGTCATCGTTCGCGTGAATGATCGTGGTCCGTTTAAGCACGAAAGAGAAATAGACTTATCTTATGCGGCTGCTCATAAATTACGTTTAATAGAAAAAGGCAGTGGATTGGTAGAGGTTGAAGCGATTGATCCAACCCAATATACTCCACCAAACATAACGCAACAACCACAATCAGCGCCATTGGATGAAACGACATCGGCGCGACATTATGTGCAAGCAGGTGCATTTGGTGATGAGAATAATGCAATTGCATTACAAAATCGTTTATTGGGTTTAAACATCGAAGAGCTTGCTAAAATTAATCGCATGTATAATGGTAGTTTATATCGCTTAACGGTTGGTCCTTATCCGACAAAAGAGCAGGCAGAAAAAATAGCAGAAACCATTCTGAAAAAATTAAATATCTCTACGATCATCACCACTCATTAACTATCACAACCAATTAACAGAACATTATGCTCCGAACAATTATTCCATTTATTGCGCTACTATTATTATCAACCGCTAGCTTAGCTGCCGATGTCCCACCTCCCACTCTAGAAGTCAACGCTTACTTACTAAGAGATTTTAATAGTGGGGCCAACATTGCTGCACATAATCATAAAGCGAAATTAAAGCCGGCCTCACTCACTAAAATAATGACCGCTTACATTGTCTTTGATGCCATTAAAGATGGCCTTTTAACATTAGATAAACCAGTGCCTGTTAGCAAAAAAGCTTGGGAAGCGGAAGGTTCAAGAATGTTTATCGAACCTCAAAAAGTCGTTACCGTAGATGAACTACTACATGGGCTTATTATTCAATCTGGTAATGATGCGGCTATCGCTTTGGCAGAAGCGGTTGCGGGAAGTGAAGAGCAATTCGCTATCATGATGAATCAACAAGCAAAAAGATTAGGAATGCGTCAGACGCATTATATGAACTCAACGGGCTTGCCTCATGAGAACCACTATACGACAGCGGATGATTTAGCACTGATGGCGGAAGCACTCATCCGGGATTTTCCAAAAGACTATGGCCGTTTATATCAACAAAAAGAGTATACATACAATAAGATTACCCAATTGAACCGAAACCGCTTATTGTGGCTAGATGCCAATGTGGATGGCGTGAAAACAGGTCACACAGCAGCTGCTGGCTATTGCTTAGTGTCTTCTGCCAAACGCGACAACACACGCCTGATTGCCGTTATATTGGGCGCTAAAAGTGAATCGATGCGCGCATCTGAAAGTCAACGTCTGCTCAATTACGGCTTCCAGTTTTATGAATCAACGTTGGTTTATCGCCAATCTAAAACCATCTCTAAAATGCAAGTCTATAAAGGCAGTGAGAAAACAGTCTCTGCTACAGTACCAAAGAATTTATATCTTTCTCTACCCAAAGGCGATTACGCTCGTGTTAAAGCAACAATGACAGCGACACAGCCATTAATTGCGCCTATCAAGGCAGGTCAAGTGATTGGAAAAATGACCTTTCTACTTGATGGTAAAGTCATTCAAGAGCAAAAGTTAGTGGCTGCAAAAAGTGTTAGTGAAGCTGGCTTTTTTGGCAAAATTATCGATAGCATTAAGTTACTTATTCAATAATGACAGATAAAAATACAGATTCAGAAGAAAGCTTAATCGAATTTCCATGTGATTTTCCGATTAAGGTGATGGGTAAAACACAAGATGATTTTAGTATTGAAATCATTCACACTATTCAGAAGCATGTCTCTAATTTTGATGCAAGCAAGATAGAGATGAAAGGGAGTGCTAAAGGCAACTATACTAGCCTGACTTGCACCTGCTACGTTGAATCAAAACAACAACTCGATGATATCTATCGTGCGCTAACTAGCCACCCACTGGTCAAGTACGTACTTTAACCATTAAAGATGTTACTCATTACGCGCAATCTTGGGCGAACAGACTATCAAACAACCCTTGCAGCAATGCAAGCGTTCACCAATAATCGCACAGCAGAAACTGACGATGAACTGTGGTTAACAGAACATGATAGCGTTTACACCTTAGGCTTGAATCGCAACAATGTTAGACTACCGCAAAATGATATTCCTGTTGTTAACGTCGATCGCGGCGGCAAAATAACTTATCATGGCTTAGGGCAGGTAATCATTTATTTAATGATTGATTTAGCTAGACGTAGGCTGAAAGTGCGCGATTTAGTCGACATCATTGAAGCTAGTATGATTGAATTATTAGCAGGGCATGGTATCCAAGCCACTACACAACACAATGCGCCAGGCGTTTACATCAACAATAAAAAAATTGCCTCTGTTGGGTTAAGATTAAAAAAGAACTGTTGTTATCATGGGCTTAGTTTAAATGTTGATATGGACTTAAGCCCTTTTTCAGCCATCGACCCATGTGGTTATGTGGGCTTGGAAATGACACAGATGAAAGATTGGCATGTTGAGCAAACACCTCAAGCAATAGGCGAGGCTTTACTCAACATATTGGACAATAAACTAAGCAAATACAAAATGAAATAATATGACGACATTCGACATTGCAACAACAAGACCACCAAAAAAAATAGCTGGGGTCAAAGAAATTGATGCAGAAAAAACATCGCGTATTCCAATTAAAATTGTGCCGCAACCGACACTGCGCAAACCTGAGTGGATACGCATGAAAATGCCGCAAGGCAAGCGTTTTCAAGAAATCAAACAAGCACTCCGCAATAACAATCTGCATACCGTTTGCGAAGAAGCCAGCTGCCCCAATATTGGTGAATGCTTTAGTGGCGGGACAGCTACTTTTATGGTGCTTGGCGACATTTGCACACGTCGTTGTCCATTCTGTGACGTTGCACATGGCAAACCATTACCACCAGATGTGAATGAGCCCGCTAACTTAGCCAAAACAATTGCAGAAATGCAATTACGTTATGTGGTGATTACCAGTGTCGATCGAGATGATTTGATGGATGGTGGCGCACAACATTTCGTCGATTGTATCAAAGCAATACGTGCTGCTAATCCTAGCATTAAAATCGAAATTCTAGTGCCTGATTTTCGTGGACGCTTAGATATTGCTTTAACCATTTTAAAAGAAGCGCCACCTGATGTCATGAACCATAATTTAGAGACCATTCCGCGTTTGTATAAACAAGCGCGACCGGGCTCTGATTACCAACACTCCCTTAATTTGCTGAAAGCTTTTCATGAGCTATATCCAGAAATTCCAACCAAATCAGGCTTAATGCTAGGCTTAGGCGAAACAGATGATGAAATATTAGCCGTAATGGAAGACTTACGCGCACATCACGTCAGCATGCTGACATTGGGGCAATATTTACAACCCAGTGTGCACCATTTGCCCGTCATGCGTTATGTAGCGCCTGCAGCGTTTGACGCACTAAAAGAAAAAGCTGACGCAATGGGCTTTAATAATACAGCAAGCGGCCCCATGGTAAGAAGTAGCTATCACGCTGACTTGCAGGCAGGTCATGTTATTTAACCTTCTGATTATATAGAAAGTATTAATGGTCCCTCATTTAACAACAGCATTAAGCGGTCCTCTTTTAGATTTAGAAAAGCGTATGTTGAGCTCTATGCCAGATATTGAGCACTGGTTTCGTACGCAATGGTTAGAGCATAGCTCCCCTTTCTATGCCTCTGTTGATTTACGCAATAGTGGTTTTAAATTAGCGCCGGTCGATACCAACTTATTTCCAGCTGGCTTTAATAATCTCAATCCTGAGTTTCTCAGTTTAAGCGTCCAAGCTGCAATGGTCGCTATTGAAAAAGTCTGCCCAGAGGCGCATCGACTTCTGATTATTCCAGAAAATCATTCGCGCAATACCTACTATATACAGAACATGATTGCATTGACGCATATGCTTAAAGCTGCTGGCTTAGATGTGAGAGTTGGGAGCATTTCACCTGACATTAAAGAGCCAACTACGCTCACAGGGCAAGATGGGCAAACCTTGTTAATCGAACCTATCGTACGTGAAGGCAATCGCATTAAGCTGCATCATACTACCCTTGGCGATTTTGATAGCTGCGCTATTTTATTGAACAATGATTTATCAGGTGGCATTCCTGATGTTCTAAAGCATCTAGAGCAAAACCTCATTCCTCCCCTACATGCTGGCTGGCATACACGTCGCAAAACCAACCATTTTTCAGCATATAACCATGTCATAGCCGATTTTGCGCGCATACTTGATATTGATGAGTGGTTACTCAATCCTTATTTTGAAAGTTGTGAAGGCATTGACTTTAATGCTCGCACTGGCGAAGAGTGTTTAGCCATGAAGGTAGATGCGCTACTTAAAAAAATCAAAGTAAAGTATGCAGAATATGGCATTGAGCAAGACCCCTATGTGATTATCAAAGCCAATGCAGGCACCTATGGCATGGGCATTATGACTGTTAAATCAGCAGATGAAGTACGTGGTCTCAATCGTAAAACACGCAATAAAATGTCAGTCATTAAAGAAGGTCAGCAAGTCACTGAAGTGATTATTCAAGAGGGCGTTTATACCTTTGAAAGTATTGAAGGTGCCGTTGCGGAGCCAGTGGTGTATATGATTGATCACTTTGTGATTGGTGGTTTTTATCGCGTGCATACTAGCCGCGATGCAGATGAAAACTTAAATGCCCCAGGTGCGCATTTTGTGCCCTTAGCTTTTGAGAAACCTTGCACTTTGCCAGACTGTGCAGATTCACCCGACACGGTGCCTAATCGCTTTTATGCCTATGGTGTCGTGGCGCGCCTAGCATTATTAGCGGCTTCCATTGAGCTCGAAAATGCAGACCCAATGCAGGATTTTCTGGCAGCATGAAATTTCTGTTTATACTTGACCCCTACGCTAGTTTAACACTGACAAAAGACACCAGTATCGCAATGATGCGTGAAGCTTGCGTGCAAGGGCATCAGCTATCGGTTTGCCAGCAGCAAGATATTTTCTTACGGAATGACATTGTGCATTTCAAAACACAAGCATTTGCATTTTCAGATACAGAAACTTGGTATGCCTTATCACCAGTGACAGAGCAACTACCAACAGACTTTGATGCCATCATCATGCGCAAAGACCCCCCTTTTGATAACGAATATTTATACAGCACCTACTTGCTAGAGCTTGCCAGCAATCAAGGTGCTTATGTCATTAATAATCCAATTGCCGTGCGTAGTTGGAATGAAAAATTATCGGTCGCTAGGTTTCCACAATTTTGCCCTGAATTCTTGGTCACCAGCCAAGCTCATTTGATTATAGATTTTTTAGAAATACAGCAAGATATTGTCGTCAAACCATTAGATGGCATGGGTGGCGCTAGTATATTTAGACTCACAAAAGCAGATCCGAATCTGAATGTCATTTTAGAAACCATCACTGATTTCGGCAAGCAAACGATTATGGTGCAACAATATTTACCTGCCATTCAACAGGGAGACAAGCGTATTATTGTGATTGATGGCAATCCGCTACCCTATGCGCTGGCACGCATTCCTAAAGCAGGCGAAACACGTGGCAATTTGGCGGCTGGTGGCAAAGGCATTGCGCAGCCACTTTCCCCACGTGATATAGAAATTGCAACTACCATAGGCAAGACACTGAAAGAAGAAGGCTTGCTCTTTGTGGGGCTGGATGTTATTGGTGACCATTTAACCGAAATTAACGTCACCAGCCCTACTGGCATCGTGGAGATAGCAGCACAAACCGACTGCAAACCTGCACAGATATTCTTAGCTGCTTTAATGAACAAACTAGAATCTAAGTCACACTAGCGTTATAGTAGCGCCTATGCGCCCATTTTTTTTACTTTGCACGGCATTGCTGCTGATTAGCTGTAGCCCGAAAGAACCACTCTACAATACCCAAAGCTACGTTTTTGGTACTTTAGTCGATATCTCTATTTATGGAGAAAAAGATGCAAAGGCGCAGAGAGTCGCCACAGCAATTGTTCATCAATACAATGCGTTGCATCAACGTTTACATGCATGGAACCCAAGTGAATTAAGCACCATTAACCAAGCATTTGCAGCGAGTCAAACACCGATTACGGTGCAAGCCGATATAGCAACGATGATTGCCGATATCACATCATTATCAAACCAATCTCAAGGTGCATTTAATCCTAGCATTGGCAAATTAATTAAAGCATGGGGTTTTCAAAGTGATGCGTTTATACCACGCAAGGTTGATGCAAAAGTAATCGAATCATTGGTGGCAGCAAATCCCAAGATGACTGACATCGTGATTGATGGCAATCAAGTGTATAGCAAGAACCCAGCAGTGCAATTAGATTTAGGCGGATACGCCAAAGGTTATGCACTAGATATGGGGTTGGCTTATTTAAAACAACAAGACATTCGCAACGCACTTATCAATATTGGCGGCAATATTATTGCGCTAGGCCAACACGGCAATCAAGCTTGGCGTGTTGGCATTCAACACCCTCGTCAACCCAATGCGATTGCCACTATAGCGTTACCTAGCGGGTGGGCAATTGGCACTTCTGGTGATTATCAACGCTACTTTCACCTTGATGGAAAACGTTATTGCCATGTCATTAACCCAAATACTGGCTATCCAGTAGAAGGCATGCAATCCGTAACCGTCTTAATTCCTCCGCAAGTGAATGCTGGTGTATTGTCAGATGTGGCATCCAAACCCATTTTTATTGCAGAGCCCAATGGGCAAATTGAAGCGGCTAAAGTGATGGGTATTCAACACTTTTTGATGATATCTAATGACCAGATTCAAGTCAGCGCTGCCATGCAAAAGCGACTATCTTGGTTAGATAGCAACGCAGAAAAGCAGCTAAAGGTACTTCACCTTGATTAAGCTGAATAGTGCAAGCAAACCATTAATCGGTGACTGGCTTGTCCTTTTTATCTGTGCAGTCATCGTCATCTGGTTATTCCAAACACTTTGGAGCAACACACCAGCAAGTCAACTACAGATTCGCCAAGCAGATCAGCTGATTGGCTCTTATGATTTAAATCAAACGCGCGAGCTTCATATTCACGGTCCATTAGGCGATTCACTCATCAGTATTGATCAAGGTAAAGTGCGTTTTAAGCAATCTCCGTGCACCAATCAATACTGCGTGCATCAAGGCTGGCTAGAACGTGCAGGACAAGTGGCCATCTGTTTACCCAATCAAATTAGCCTGCAACTCATAGGGGAAAAAAAGCCCTATGACTCGCTCAATTATTAACAGCTACGCTAGCTAATATGAAAATCATCAGCATCCAAACAACCAAAGAAGACCACCATATTGCCAAACTCACGGCATTAGCCATTGGTTTGCATGTGCTAGAAGCAATGTTTCCATCTCCCTTACCTGGCATCAAGCCTGGCATTGCCAATATTGTGACATTATATGTATTAGTCCAATATGGCTTTGGGACAGCAGCATGGGTGAGTTTATTACGCGTTTTTGCCAGTAGTCTACTTTTAGGTCAGTTTTTATCACCAACCTTTGTGCTCAGCTTATCTGGCGCCTTGGTCAGCTTGGCTGTATTGTGGTTGGCGCAACACTTACCCAAACAGTACTTCGGCCTCATTACATTAAGCATATTGGCTGCATTTGCTCATATTGCAGGGCAGCTTTTAATCGTTAGATTATGGTTAATTCCACATGCAGGTGTCAGTTACCTTGTGCCAATATTTGCATTAGCTGCCTTGGTTTTTGGTTTTATTAATGGCGTCGTATGCTCAAAACTGATGCAAAAGTAATACTTGCTGTTAATGGTGCGTAATCATTGTAGCGGACGGCTCAAAACTAAACTGCACCTCTTGATAGGAATTAACATCCATACGATCACGTCGTGCTGGCAAGAAAGTGGTTTGGTATAACAATTGTTCCAATGTACTCACAAACAAATCGTCTTGATCCAGCACCCCAATTCGCTCAATTTTTACCAATCGGCCAGCCGCATTAATAAATAATCGCAATTGTATTGGCAAACCAGAATACGGCAGTTCATTGAGCGCAAACTCGTCAATTGCATTTTGAGGCAAGGCCTTACGATCAACCTCTTTATTCGAATAAAAAGCCATATACGCATCATTATTCATTGCTTCTTGTCTAGCATGATCAATAAGGTTATCGTCTTTGTGAGAATCATGACCAATCGTAGCTGCGTCATTGTTGGTTGGTTGCGCAATAGTCTTCTGCGCTTGTGGCATTGCCAACACCATATTAAGGTTGGCTAACGGTGCTTGATATTTAACTTTCGGCGTTAATGCTAAATACCAAACAAGCGCTTGCATCATCAACACATGTAACATAATAGAGATGAATAAAGCTAAAGCAACTTTTAACATGGTGTTTATTAACGACGAAAAACGCATGGTCAGCCGTTTATTCAAAAAAAACAGCTGACCATTATTCATTACTCTGCGATGGGCAAATCACGCCAATTGAGTTGTTTAAAGTTGGGTGTTGGCCTTGTCTGAGTTGGCGGAGCGTCTTCACTACCGCCAGTACCATCTGGATTTTGAAAACCAAATCGAGCCCGGACTGGCCCATTTGGATCATCTGTTTTATTACGATAGAGCGTTATGTTCGTGATAATGCCTGGAAATTGGGTAAAAGGTACATTCGACGCTGTTTGACCTGAAGCGAAATTAATTTGAAATGCTCTACCCGCACTTGAAGTATCACAAATACCACCTACCACTCTATTCGCAGCAATATATAAAATACCTGCATTAGGTATCATATCAACGTTTACCAAGTAATTATCCTGCAAGTCCATAAACCAGCCCAGACTATTAGCCGCAGGAGTCTTGATACCTTCTGTTGCAAATAACAAACTATTATTATTTAAATTTGCCCGTCTAATTGGAAAATTCACACCAGCAGGCAGTGTTGCGCTTGTCAGATAGCCATTAATGCCGCGAGTGCCATCTGTGATGGCATACACACTTTGTGTTTGTGTATTACCCGCGTCGGTATCATCTAATAATCGACCAGTACCAATAAAGACATAGCGCTTACCAGTCCTGATGTCAGCCGACAACCCTACTCTTGTTGTAATGGGCTGTGCAGCGCCATTGCCACTGTCTACGCTTGCAAAGTGGATGGCTCGCGAATTGTCGCGTCGGCCGGTCGAAAGTCGCCAGTTCCTCCTCAAACACATCGACCGCATTCTCTGGGGCAGCGACCT
>CBFHHI010000003.1:0-61085 GCA_965655675.1 Methylophilaceae bacterium
TGAAACGGCAACCAAAAAGTGGGCAGCTCGGTCAATTGATTCCAATCCATAAAATCTGGAATACCTGGCGTAGTCTGAATCGCAGTGGTAACAGGATCGGATGCCTCTAACTTCATAAACATCGCCATGGCATAACCACCCAAACCAAAGAAAATACCTTGACCCAAACTTAAAATACCGCCATTACCCCATAACAAAACCAAGCTAACTGCAACAAAAGCATAGGTCAAATATTTGCCTGCCAAATTGAGACGGAACACATCCAACCCTAAAGGCAGCACTATCAAAATGAGTGCGGCTAGAACAATTAATCCCAGCGTGCCCTCCTTACCGCCTAACAATCTGTTTGCTATTGTGTTCATACAAACTCTCCTTAAAATTACTTAACTATTGTTTAAAACCTGATGTTTAATACTTAATATCAGTCACAACGCCAATCAATAAGCATCATGACTGATCACATTATTTACGCAGTTTAGAAGCAAACAGACCTTCTGGTTTCACCATCAATACCGCAACAATGAATAATAGAGTGGCCATCTTACCCATCGAGCTACTGAGGAAAAACTGTAAAATTGATTGTGCTTGTGCAATACCAAAGGCAGAAGCAATTGTGCCGACTAAACTCGCAGCGCCACCAAATACAACCACCATAAAGCTATCAACAATATAGAGTGAACCACTGGTTGGGCCAGTTGAAGCAATCGTTGTAAACGCAGCACCTGCAATACCAGCAATACCGCAACCTAAGGCATAAGTCATACGATCGACTTTTTTAGTATTGATGCCCACAGAGCCTGCCATCGTGCGGTTTTGAACGGTAGCACGCATGTTTAAACCCCAGCGTGAACGGAACATAATGAGATAAACGCCACCCGTTACAACAGCAGCTAAGACCATCACAAAGATACCATTTAAAGGAATATCAATCGCTTCTGTAGGCGCAAAAGAACCCAATAACCACTCTGGCAAATGCGCACTAACTTCTTTAGCACCAAAGCTAGACCGAAAGATTTGTTGCATGACTAAACTCAAACCCCAAGTCGCAAGCAAGGTATCTAATGGCCGTTTATAGAGATGCCGAATCATAATAAATTCGATAAAGTAGCCCACACCAAAGGCTATCAAAAACGACAAAATAATCGCAAATATGAAGTAGTAATTGACCGCACCATAAGTCTCTGCAAGCTGCGATAACATGACAGTGGTATAAGCACCTATGGTCATAAACTCACCATGCGCCATATTAATCACACCCATTTGACCGAAAATAATGGCAAGCCCTAACGCCATTAGCAACAACACACTAAACATGCTGAGGCCGGAAAAACTTTGCATGACAAAAATGTTTGTCATTTCTGCTGCGGTGTATTCGAACATACTAATCCCCTTTAAACATTATTACGAATATGAACTCTTACTTTTCTAAAATCACTCGGTCATGATAAGCAACCCATCACCAAGCAATCCATCACCAAGCAATCTTAGAAAAGCAAACTAAATGCAATCACACAACATTTAGTTTGCAAAGTGATGTAGCAACAAACGATTTGCTACTACATCAAGCTTTCAGGCTATTGATAACCTTTTGGGAACGGATCAGGTTTGATGTAATCAGAGGTGTAAACCACTTCTGCTTGACCATCTTTTTTCCATTTACCAATACGCAATTTAGTTGTTAAGTGATGGTTTGCTTCAACTGTTACAGGGCCTTCTGGTGCTTCTTTAAACACATAGCCTGGCAATGCTGCTTGTACTTTATCAACATCAAAGCTACCTGCACGCTCAACCGCTGCTTTGTATAACCATGGACCTAAGTAAGCTGCTTGTGTCACATCACCAATTACTGAGTCTTTACCCCATTTTTTCTTGAATTCAGCTACAAACTTTTTGTTAATAGCTGTATCAATTGATTGGAAATATTTCATTGCTGAGTAGAAACCTTCTAAGTTCTCACCACCAATACCAAGCACTTCATCTTCTGTTACTGAGATGGTTAGCATCGTTTGTTTTTTAGAGTTCAAACCAGCTGCGTTCAATTGTTTGAACCAAGCCACGTTAGAACCACCAACAACAGCTGCATAAATCACATCAGGTTTTTTCAGTTTGATTTTGTTAATCACAGAACCAAATTGTGTATCGCCTAACGCAATATACTCTTCACCAACCACTGTGCCTTTAAGTACTTTTTCAATATGCTTACGCGCAATTTTCATTGATGTACGTGGCCAAATATAATCAGAACCAATTAGATAGAATTTTTTCGCTTTTTTCTCTTTAGCGATCCAATCTAAACCAGCAAGAATTTGCTGTGTTGCTTCTTGACCTGTGTAAAACACGTTTTTAGATTGCTCTAAACCTTCGTAGAAAGTTGGGTAAAATAACAAACCGTTTTCTTTTTCAAACACTGGCAAAGCCGCTTTACGTGAAGCTGATGTCCAGCAACCCATTACAGAAGCCACTTTGTCGCTTACCAACAATTTTTTTGCTTTTTCAGCAAATGTTGGCCAATCAGATGCGCCATCTTCTTGAATCACTTTAATTTTGCGACCCAAAATACCACCCATGGCGTTAATTTGCTCAATTGCTAATTTCTCAGCTTGAATAGAGCCAGTTTCACTAATCGCCATCGTACCTGTTGCCGAATGTAAAATACCAACAGTCACTTCTGTATCAGTTACTGCCAATCCAGTTGTATTTACTTTAGCTGTTGGAAAATCTGCTGCAAAAGCACTTGTCGAAATAAGGCCTGCTGATAACAGTGCGCCGACTAGCACACCACTCGCTTTCATAAAACTACGTCTACTAAAAATAGCCATTACTTACTCTCCTTTGTAAAAATCAAAAAAACTGAAACTACACT
Organism: Methylophilaceae bacterium; assembly: GCA_965655675.1. Lineage (GTDB taxonomy): Bacteria > Pseudomonadota > Gammaproteobacteria > Burkholderiales > Methylophilaceae. Next base: position 2,864 of record CBFHHI010000003.1, read on the forward strand.
TCGTACTTCTAAAATCAATTTGCCACACTTACTAGTGACCTAGCATCCATGGTCTTGCCGTCTTTTTAGTCTGCATCTGTAAAGCTGCTTTGCCAGTTTCTGGGTTCACTTTCGTTGCAGTTTTGCAAGTATGTGTGCCTGTGCAACCACAGCTTGAGCGTCTACCAACATTGGGTTCATTCGCAGATTTTTCATTCCGCTCATGTGCCAAACGTTGAGTTTTACCCAAAATAGCCAACCGTGGTGCTGAGATAATGCGGTCACTTTCTGTTCCACACTCTTGGCAAAATGCCGCCTCACTTGATTCGCTCATTTTGCGTAATGCAGTAAACACACCACAACTTTTACATTCATATTCATAGACTGGCATCGCTACTCCTTAACTGGTTTTTGCGGTATCAAAACCTTGTTTAACCATGATTTTTGGGCCATCTGCATTCGGCTTCATATCAAAGTCAAAAATCTCAGTTGGCAACCATAAAGTGGCACAAGCGTTTGGAATATCCACAACACCACTAATATGTCCTTCAACTGGCGCAGTACCCAAAATAGATAAGGCTTGCGCACCGGTGTAACCAAATTTTTTCATGTACTCAATAGCGTTTAGGCAAGCTTGACGATACGCAACGTGCACATCTAAGTAATGCTGTTTGCCTTGCTCATCCACTGAAATACCTTCAAAAATGATGTAATCTTTATAAGTTGGTGTCAGTACACTTGGTTGGAAAATAGGGTTTTTCACGCCATATTTTTTAACACCATCTTTAATCAGGCTCACTTTTAAATCTAGGTAGCCTGCCATTTCAATCGCACCACAGAAGGTAATTTCACCATCACCTTGTGAGAAATGAAGATCGCCCATTGATAAGCCACCATCTTTTACATACACAGGAAAATAAACAGTAGAACCTTTGGTCAGATTTTTGATATCACAGTTACCACCATGATCGCGCGGAGGAACAGTACGTGCGCCTTCTGCTTTTGCTTTTTCAGCTGCTTCACCTGTTAACTTACCCACAACAGCAGATTTTGGCTCTGGTGGTAGTGCAAGTGCAGGCACACGATCAGGATCGGTTGCAATCAAATCACCCTCACGTTTATTCCAAGTAGCCAATAGCTCTTTAGAAGGTAAACAGCCGATAAGGCCAGGATGCATAATGCCGGCAAATCTCACATTAGGCACATGGCGAGAAGTGGTATAAATACCATGAAAATCCCAAATGGATTTACGCGCTTCAGGATAATGATCAACTAAAAATCCACCACCATTTTCCTTAGCAAAAATACCGTTAAAACCCCATTGGCTATCTTCAAAAGTACCAACATCTAAAATCTCAACCACCATTAAGTCGCCAGGCTCTGCACCTTCAACACCAATCGGGCCACTCAAATAATGCACTTGCGTCAAATCAACATCACGCACGTCATTTGCACTATCGTTGTCACCAATTTGGCCACCTGTCCAATCCATACATTCAACACGGAATTCATCACCAGGTTTCACCATGGCAATCATCGGAATATCCGGATGCCAGCGGTTGTGAATCTGACCATCTTGCTCCCAAGGCTTTTTGTCCAAATCTAATTTAACAATTGTTTTCATCAGCTTCCTCCTACTAAGAATATCGCTTAAACGTTATAAAATAATGTAGCTAGGTATTTAAGTGCATAGCATTGGTCTCACCCATACTTAGCCATGACCAAAGTGTATGGTGTTGAAGTGATGAAAGAAATACGTCAAATTGCGTAGTTTTTGTCTGGTATTGCTTGATTGATTTGTGCTAAGTTTCAGTGTCAATTTTTAATAAGCAAAGAAGAAGAAGCATGCACAAAAAATTAAGTGTATTAGCAGCACTACTGTTTAGTTACAGCCATGTCATGGCCACAGAATGGACTTCCATCATTCAAGATGCCGAACATGAAGTGTATGTTGATATTGATTCGTATGGTGTCAGCGAACAATTCCCTTTTTTAGTGGCAAAAACCATTTATCAACAACCGCAATCTTTTGTATCCGCTAATCAAACCATCGAATATGCAATCAGCATCGCAACGCTACAATATAATTGTGAAAAACCTCTATATAGAATGCGCACCATTAAACTGCTCGATAAAAAAAGCAAACCTATCAAGACATTTAAAATCAACGCTAGCTTTAAAAAATTAGCAACCAATAGCGATGCATTTTCAATCGGTCAACTCACCTGCCAAGTACATCAAATGTTGGGCGGTGCAAGCGCGCATTAAGCCGTATTTTGTTTTTTTAAGCATAAAAAAACCTCACCATTGTTGATACAAGGTGAGGTTTTTTGTGCTGCTATTACCTAGAACTGATACTGCATAGAAATCAATACAGCATCTGTATTTCGATTAGCACCTGCAGCTACACCTGAACCACTTAAACCAGTATTTTGATACTCAGCCGAAATGATTGCGTTATATGGTGCCATCACATAATTCACACCAATATCTACGCGGTCTGTTTTAACATTGTTATCTGCATCAAACTCTTGATAACGTGCAAAAGGCATAAACTTACCCCAACCCACTTGAGTATCAAACAAATAACCTGCACCAACATAGTAAGCATCGCCTTGCTCAGATAAAAGCACATTATCAGTATCATAGTCATAGTAGGCAGCTTCTAATGAAAGCGTACCAGGGCCAACACCCTTTTTCTCCATCAAGAAGTCAATACTGTAATTACTATAATCACCAACAGCAACTGCCGAAACAACGCCATCAGAATGTTGCTTACCTGAAATACCAACCGATAAAATATCTTTAGCACCAAAATAGTTACCCGTTCCGTAATAACCTGGCTCTGCATCCCAGAAAGCAACTTGTACGCGACCTGCATACATAGGATTGTCATCTGCACCAAGAGCACTAGCAGCTGCACTTCCCTCACCCAGATCTGATATGGGACTAAATCTAAATTTATTAGCACCTTCAAAAGCACCAAAAGATACTGCTACTTTATCTTCTAAAAAGCTAGTGACTACCGCAACACCGTCATCACGGCCAATTACACCACCATTCCAGCCATAACGTGATGAAATATTAGCCCAATAACCGCCGCCACCTGCTGAAGAGTAGTAAGGACCTGCCATATTGGCACGGTCACTAGGCGGTAAGAATCGACCAGCCCAAATAGCAACTTCAGGAGTGATTTGTAACTGCACATTAGCGTCAATTATTTCAACGTTTGCGCCACTTGCTTGCAGACCACTTCCACCACCTGAACGCTCTGTATTCAACATACCTTTGATGTATTTATTTAAAGAACCAGATAAATACAAACGTGCACTGTTTAGATTAAAATCATTGGAACGATCACTACCATTTGGCGCACCATCTTCTTGAGAAAGATAGCTGGTAATAAAACCAAAACCTGCTGTAATCGATTTATCTTCACCAAAAGAAATGGTTGCACCTGCGTTGGCTTGTATTGCAGGAAATGCTGTAGCAATTGCAAGTGACATAGTTACTAGGCTTTTATTAAGCTTAAAAGTCATTTTCTTACCCCCTATATTAATTGAAAAAAAATTACTGTGAATCATTGTGAAACGCCTTATAAATCCAAGACATACAAGGCTAAATTTGTTAAGGGTGAGAATAACGAGAAGCTAGAATTGCGCATATACGTCAAATTACGTAGTGTATGTTTTACGCAAAAATAACGTTTATATGCTATTTTTCAATTTCCAAATATCCATTTGAAAGCTGCAATGAACAAAATAACGCTCACTTTAATCGCCTTGTTAGCAACAATGGTCTCTGGATGTGGAGCAGAAATTGCCTACAAACAAGGGGCATCAGCAAGAGACTTGCAAGCCAATAAAGCCGCCTGCCAACAAGCAGCAGACGAAGCGGCCTTGCATCAATGCCTAGAAGACAATGGCTGGGCAGTACAAAAATTGGGTGAAAAATGGCTATCAGATGACGATTTATTTGCAACAGCAAGCGTGAGCGATAACAAACAAATGACGGCTAAGCCAACCAAACCTAGCACTTTAAAAACAACAGATAGTATGACAGCAGACAGCATTCAAAATGAAGCAAGCACGAACAAAACGCCAATAGCAACAACTGCGCAACCAGAGATTATTACTGCAACACCCGATATAAAACCAACCGTGAAAACAGCAGAACCAGTAATAAAGCCCGCAAAAACAACAGCTCAATCAACAGAAAAAACAGCCTTAATTAATGAGGCTAAACCAGCAGTAGCTGAACCTACTGCCAAGCCACAGCACAATATATTAGAGACTTATGAAATTAAATCATGGTGGAAAATGGGCGCCAACGCAGCCCAATTAGACAAAAATATGGATGAATGTAGCGCAACATTAGGCGAAGCACACAAACCCAATAAAGTGACTTTCACCTTCACCAGAGGTTTTGCTATTTGCATGCGCGAAAAAGGCTGGCGCGGATTAATTAGCCAAAATAAATAAAAATAGTAGGTGAGTTAACGCTACAACTCACCTGTTAAATACTGCGTTTTACCAAAACCAAAACTCCAATCCACATCAGTATTGGTCATCACAGAAACCAGCAAATCTTTCGGGTCCAAACCACACGTTGCCTCTAAGTTTTTCGCCAACAATTGATAAAACTTATTTTTATTCACCGTCGTGCGCGGGCTAGTAAACACCTGAATCACCATCGCCTGATCCGTCCGCTCAAAACCCAAACCAGTATCCAACAATATCATCCTACCTGGCTTATGCTCTGTCACGATTTGGTATCGATCTCTTACCGGTACTTTAAATGCCTCTAGCACACAATCTTGCACCGTATCCATCAAAGTTTTAATTTCCGCGTCCGTACGGCCTTCTGTAACATCGATTCTAATCAGTGGCATTTAGCACCTCTCCATTAATATAAACAATAGTTAACCCATCACGCTTTAATGCTATCAAAATTTCTTAATACTTACTGTAAGTTGTTTTCGATAACAATTTGTTGATTATTGTTATCTTCGGTCATCCATTTATTCCTTCATCATGCGGCGCACCGTAAGGTGCGCGCTGCGGGGGATCAATATCCAGTTTAGTTATCAAAAATATTTAAGTAAGGCGCAAAAATAAACACTCGATTACGTGTTTGGCCAGTTATTTCATGCAATATTTCTAACTTGCACATTAGCGCAATCAAATCATTTGCCGCCTTATAACTTATTCCGCAAACTGTTAATGCGGCTTCCACAGTGGTAGCAGGTTGCACAAACAAAGCATTTAATAAAAGTTGCGCACTTGTACTTCTGCGCCCAAAATTAGCTTGCAAGTTTTTTTCCAAATCAGCTTTTAGTAATAATATTTTTGATAGCGTAGTAACGGCTAATCCTGCGGTTTGTTCTATACCCACTAAAAAATATTTTAGCCATTGCAGCATGTCACTTTTATTGCGCACCACCATTAAATTGTCATAATACAAGCCCTTATTTTTTTCAAAATAACTTGAAACATACAATAAAGGCTTATCTAAAATACCCGCACTGACCAAAAACAGCGTTATCAGCAAACGTCCAATACGTCCGTTACCATCTAAAAACGGATGTATCGTCTCAAACTGATAATGTGCAATCGCAATACGAATTAACGCGGGTACGTGTATATCGTGATTGTGTAAAAAGTGCTCTAAATCACTCATCAAATCATTCACATATTGATGGTGTGGTGGAATAAAGGTCGCGTCGCTCAAACCATACCCACCAATCCAATTTTGGCTAGCACGAAACTCCCCAGGTAATTTATGCTCTCCTCGTACATTATTGAGCAAAATGGCATGCGTTTCTTTAAGTAAACGCGAAGATAAAGGCAGGGTTTTAAGTGTTTCAATCGCCTGATTCAGTGCACGGATATAATTTTGCACCTCACGCCAATCATTGCGATGTTCTGGCAAAATTTCAGATTCAGAAAGCACTGCCTCTTGCATATTGGTTTGCGTACCCTCAATGCGGCTAGAAACCACCGCTTCTTTGGTCACATGTAGCTGTATGAACAAATCAATATTAGGCACCAAACGCGCAAACGCATTCAGCTCCCCCAGCTTAACCGCAGCCTTTTCAAGCATCGCATTAATCTCAGGCGTTTGCCATACCCACTCATCATTGATATTGGCTGGCACAAAATAGCGATACTCATAGCCTTTTTCATATTGCCCAGATTGAAACTGCTCAAGTTGAATCGTCATAAAAGTTGAATTGTCATAATAATGAGTAAGGCGAAAGTAATATATAAATCACAATATATTACTTTAATCAACGAAAGTAAATTAAAGAATATTTAATTTTACTTTAAACGTGTCAAATGCGCCTTAAAAGGAATTACAAACTAGTCAACTCTATTCCAATGCCTGCTCGACCAAAGTATTAACCTTGTAAACCATGAAGAGTTAATTTGCATAAGATTATGTGTTTAACTTTAACTAAGCAAAACCCTGCGCTTATTTAGTATTGACAAAACATTAGCAAATGCTATATTACGCACAACACGGCCCCTCTCGGTGAGTTTGTTTACAAACGATCTGCTGAGGGGTTTTTTTATTGCTTGAAACTTTAGATGCTTTCCCAAAGTGCTTCCCAGTCTTCTGGCGCACCCATGCCATACAGATTCAAATCTAAATGTGCCAAGTTTGGAAATGCCTTTAAATGTTCAACCAACCTTTCTGACCAACCTGAGTTTGGATGTATCACACGCATCAAATGCTTAATCATGCACAACTGCAAAAAGCACCTAGATTTAGCATGCGCACTATCTTCAAAAACACTCACCCAAGTCAAATCACTAGCACTTGGTAGCTTAGGTTGTTCCACAATATTGCGGTTCCATAATCGGCTATGGTGTGCGCAAACATTACGCAAATAATTTAAGCTTCGCAACCAAGTCGCAAACACACGCCCATTTTGCACACCATATTGAATAGAAATTGCATCCTGCTCAGTTTCACGCAGACCTGCATACAGCGTAGACATCGTACCAAAATCCCACACTTCACAAGCCACCCAAATAGCCAAAGGCAAACCGTATTTACTTCTGTTGTGTGCAACAAACTCCTCTTTAGAGCGAGTAATCAATTGAGCATGTTTGGTAAACCAGTCATGGTATTTTGTCACACCTGTAGCCGCATCTAACTCCTGGCTAAACTTCTCATGAAACAGCTCTGGTTTTAAATAAGCAAAGCGGTCTATACACGCTAATGTATGAGAAATATCCACACGTATTGCAATTTCGATGCGCTCTAGTGCGTCCATCACCAACATTCGTAACTCTTTATCAAACACATACAATTCAACAGCTTGCGCAAAAGTAGCGTTAGGTTTAAAAGTATCTAACGCTAATCGGTCAACTTTAATCTTGGTTGGCTTTTTAGAATGCGCATCTAAAACACTACATATTTCGCTCCGCTCTCTAAACGCATACCAATAACCACTCAAACGATAATAGCCTATGCGTTCAAGACATTCTAGCGCTTTGGCTCTATCAGATACATGCAAGCCGCGTTGTATCAGTTGGTCTAACTGCTCATCAAAGCTTTTCCAGTTTTTTGTATAAGACACTTTCATTACAGTTAAGCCACCGCCTGCGCCACCAAAGTATCGGCAATGGTTTGTTGTTGCTGGTTGGCTTGTTGAATGCGGGTTTTGAGTTGGTCGCACAGCGTCATGAGTGCATCGACTTTGGCGACGATGCGGTGTTGTTCAGCAAGGGGCGGCACAGGTAATAAAATATTCTTTGATTTTGTTACTGATATGTTGTCTTGTCCTGCCGTACCAATTAGTTCTATGTCTTTCAAATACGAACCTTCTTTGAAGAAGTTCAAAACGTACTTATTATTCATAGGCTTAATCAAGCCAAAAAAAACTATAGCTTGATTACAATTCCACTCTGGGTAGGTGTCAGGAATAATTGCGACCTTTCCAAGTGGCGGCCCTACAATATTCATGACAACTTCACCTGGATAGATAATTGAGCGCTGTAGTTTACTTTGATGAAGCGTAGAGTCTATGAACTGAGGCTTATATTCAAAATCAATTTCTTGATTTCTAATGTTATAAACCTTCAAAAATGGTATTCCACTTTTTTCTCTAAAATGCTCTGCTGATGGAGTTGATCCAGAGGAAACTGGTCTGCATATTTCCCCAATCCTTACCCACTCCCACCCCTTCGGCAATTCAAAAGGCTTTTCATCCTCACTTATCGGCGCAAGCGGTTTTTCTTTTTTGAGTTTGCCTTCTGCTATCAGTTTGGCTTTTTCGGCTTGGATGCGTTTAAGCAGTTCGCTGGCGGGTTCGTCATTGGGGTCTTGCGGGACGAGTTTGCCCATGACGGCGAGTTGTAGCAGGGTTTGTTTGAGAGCGTCTATGCTGGCTTCTGTGGTAAACAGCACATCAAAATGCGCGTAGATGCGTTGCCAGTTGGCGTTAAATTCTGCGGAATTTTGGCTTAGCGTGAGCGTGGCCAGCAATTGGCTCACCAAAGTTTCATGCGCTTCTTGTGCGTTGCTGTGTTGTTGTTCTAACTGGTCGCATAGCGCCATGAGTTCATCGACTTTGGCGACGATGCGGTGTTGTTCGGCGAGGGGTGGTAATGCGGTAGGATTTTGAAGTAGTTTTTGTGTATCAAGATGAGGAATTGCAGCCCCCTTCATTGATGTATTGAATATTTCAAAACCTTGCTTAAATATCAATTTAATGTAATTCTGAATAAATATCGGTGTATCAACGATTGATAATGTAGACCCAATAATCCCATTCTTGCCGTCAAGTATCAGTCCACTTCTTGAGCCATCACATACAACTAATATGTCTTTTTCTGTGGATTGGGGGCAGGTTAATTCCTCTGAGTAACGGCGTACTATATTTCTATCAAGTGCATCAATATCAAGGTAAGGTAAACCTACGCCGTCCTCATTTAGACTTTTCGGGATACGGCCTTTTCTTAATTGAAATAATTCACAATTTCTTACCCATTCCCAACCTGTCGGTAATTCAAACGGCTTTTCATCCACATCAATCGCTACAAGTGGTTTTTCTTTTTTGAGTTTACCTTCTGCAATCAATTTGGCTTTTTCAGCTTGAATGCGTTTAAGCAACTCGCTTGCGGGTTCATCATTCGGGTCTTGCGGCACCAATTTTCCGCGCACCGCCAACTCTAAAATCAGCTCACGTAGCTTTTTAACCCCATACACACTGCCAGCATTGCCACTGGCTCTGCCACGGCCAGACTTTTTCTCGGTATCCGCCGCTGTCCAAATAGCCATGTGCTCAGTGAGCAGGTTTGCAATATTGGTCATGCTTAGTTGCCCTGTGTGCTTGAGGCTAGGGCTTCGCCTAAAATGGATTTAAGCTGATCACGCAAGCTGGCAATATCTTGTTGCATGGTGTGGTATTGCGCTAACAATACTTCAGGGTCGTGCGTGATTTGCTCGCCCACATGCGGGTTTTTGCAATCGAGGTTGTAATTACGCGCTTTAAGTTCTGCGAGGCTGACTTTCCACGCTTGTTCATTCTCTACCCTTGCGCTAAAGCCATCACTCTCACTGCCCCACCAGTTGGCAAGCGTTTCAAACTCCTCAACCTTCATGGGTTTGGTTTTGTTATAGGCTTTTACGCCTGCGGGCAATGGTTGCTCGTAAAACCAAATGTCTTGTGTGGGCGTGCCTTTGGTAAAAAACAGCAGGTTGGTTTTAATGCTGGTGTAAGGGGCAAACACGCTATTGGGCAGGCGCACAATGGTGTGCAGGTTGCAGTCTTGCAGCAGTTTTTCTTTGATGCGGGTTTTAATACCTTCGCCAAATAAAAAGCCATCGGGTAAAACTAATGCTGCACGACCACCTGATTTTAGCAATTGCATAATCAGCACCAAAAACAAATCGGCGGTTTCGCGGGTTCTGAAATTGGCGGGGAAGTTAGTTTCGATACCGTCTTCTTCCATGCCGCCAAACGGTGGGTTGGTGATAATCACATGCACACGGTCTTTCGGCTCCCAGCTAATGAGTGGACGTGCTAGGGTGTTGTCGTGGCGGATATTACTTGGCACTTCAATGCCATGCAGGATCATGTTGGTGGTGCATAGCATATGCGGTAATGGCTTTTTCTCAATGCCGTAGATATTGGCTTGTAGCGTGGCTTCGTCTTCTACCGTTTTCACATCTTGTTTGCGGATATGCTCGATGGTGCAACTTAAAAAGCCACCCGTACCACAAGCTGGGTCTAACACTTTTTCGCCTAATTTAGGGTTGGCCATGCGCACCATAAACTCTGTCACAGCACGTGGCGTATAAAACTCGCCCGCATTGCCTGCGGCTTGTAGATCACGCAGCAGTTGCTCGTACATGTCGCCAAACATATGGCGTTCTTGCGCTTTGTTAAAGTCTACGCCTTCTTGAATTTTGTTGATGACTTGGCGGATGAGTTGCCCTGACTTCATGTAGTTGTAGGCATCTTCAAACACGGAGCGAATGACGTAAGCACGTTGGTCATTGCCTTTGGCTTGCAGGTTTTGCAAGGCGGGGAATAAGTCGTTGTCAATAAACTGCTTGAGCGCGTCGCCTGTCATGCCTTCAGCATCTGCCGCCCAATTACGCCAGCGGTATTTCTCTGGTAAAGGTGATTGGTAGTTGTCTTGCACGATGTCCCACTCGGTTTCGCGGTCATCAAATATCTTAAGGAATAACAGCCAAACCAATTGGCTTAAACGTTGTGCGTCGCCATCGACACCCACGTCTTTGCGCATGATGTCTTGGATGGATTTAATGGTGCTGGAAATGCTCATAAGTTGCTTTTTCTGATTATGCGTAAAGTTGTTGTTCAAGTTCTTTGATGGCTTGCAGGTAAGCAGGTTTGCCACCAAAGGCTGAAATCAGTTCTGGTGCGCTACCCATGCTTTTAAACGGGTCAAGCGTGAGGATTTTAATGTCTTCAATATTCTCAACGCCAGTATCGGCGTATTTATCTAGCAAAGCATTGAGTACGGTGCGGGCTTGCTCACCATATTTAGCAAAGTAGTTGCGTTTTTTCACTTGATCGGCGCGTTCTTTGCGCGTGAGTGGTGGTTTGTCAAACGCGACATGGCAGACTAAATCAAATGGGTCGAAGTCTTTGCCGACTTCTTCGGCTAGCGCGTCTAACAATACGCCATGTTGTTCAAGTTCATCAATCAAAGCGGCTTTACGCTCTGCGCTCGACCAAGTTTTTAAAAAGTCATCGAGTGAGGCAAAGTCTTTTTTCACTTTGGTTTTGGTGTAGTCTTTGAGCGATTCGGTAATCAGCTTACCTTCGGGGCCGTAATATTGCACACGTTGGGCGACCACATGCACCGCCACATCACCTACTATATATTTCACTCTGCCTATTTTTTCATCTTCGCCATCGATGGTCACGTCTGGTTTTTCGGCAGGTGGCAAAGCAGGGTCTTCGATGTCATCGGGTGGTACAGGTGATTGCCCGCCATCAGGCTCAAAAATTACCACAGGCTCACCATCAAAGTCTTTGTCGGCAAATAATTCGGTGGCTTTTTTAAAGTCCATGATGGTGAACCAATATTTGCCGTAATCTTCGTTAATGCGCGTGCCACGGCCAATAATCTGTTTAAACTCAGTCATGGATTTGATGTTTTGATCTAGCACCACTAGTTTGCAAGTTTGTGCATCCACGCCTGTGGTCATCAGTTTGGATGTGCAGGCAATCACAGGATAGCGTTCTTCTGGGTTGATAAAGTTATCCAGCTCGGCTTTGCCTTCTTGTTCATCGCCTGTAATACGCATAATGTATTTGCGGTTTTCTTTCACGCGCTCTAGGTTGAGGTTCACCAATGCTTGGCGCATGCGCTCTGCGTGGTCGATGTCATCACAAAACACAATGGTTTTAGCATAAGGGTCTGTCAGTGTGAGGTATTCAGTGATTTTTTGGGCAACTAACTCAGTGCGTTTTTCGAGCACTAAGGTTCTATCCATATCAGTTTGATTGTAGATGCGGTCTTCAATCAGTTGACCTTTTTTATCCACTTGCCCTGCATTGGGTCGCCAGCCTTGTAGGTCTTTATCAATATCAATCCGCACTACTTTGTATGGCGCCAAAAAGCCATCTTCAATGCCTTGTTTGAGCGTATAGCTGTAAACAGGCTCACCAAAATAGGTGATGCTGGAAATGTCTTTGGTTTCTTTGGGGGTAGCGGTTAAGCCAACATGTGTGGCGTTGTTAAAATAATCTAACACTTCGCGCCAAGCGGAGTCTTCAGAGGCACTGCCACGGTGGCATTCATCGACCACGATTAAATCAAAAAAATCGGGGCTAAATTGCTTATAGATGTTTTTGTCTTCTTCGTTACCTGTGACGGCTTGATAGAGCGATAAGTAAATCTCATAGCTTTTATCAATTTGGCGCTTGCTGATTTTAGTCATGGCGGCACCAAACGGTTTAAAGTCATTGTTTTTGGTTTGATCTACTAAGATATTGCGGTCTGCTAAAAACAAGATGCGTTTTTTAGTGCCCGATTTCCATAAACGCCAAATAATTTGAAATGCGGTGTAGGTTTTGCCTGTGCCTGTTGCCATGACCAATAACACACGTTGCTGACCACGCGCGACTGCCTCAATGGTGTTATTGATAGCACTGGCTTGGTAATAACGTGGCGCACGGCCTGAGCCATCGTCATAATAAGGCATTTCAACTGTGCTTTTGGCTTGCTCAGTTTGAATGCCTTTCCACACACAATAGCGTTGCCAAAGTGTCTCTGGACTTGGAAATTGGTTGAGCGTTATTTCTTGCTCTATCATGCTGGCGTTACCTGTGCGGTCATGCATCAAAAACGCATCTCCGTTAGAGCTAAACACAAATGGGATCTCTAAGGTCTCAGCATAATTAAGTGCTTGCTGCATACCTGCACCCACAGAATGCGCGTTATCTTTAGCCTCAACAATAGCGATAGGAATATTGGATTTGTAGTAAAGAATATAGTCTGCGCGCTTTTGTTCGCCACGGCTATGCAGTTTGCCACGCACAATAATGCGGCCTTTGGTAAAGCTCACTTCTTCGCGCACTTGGGTGTGAATATCCCACCCAGCCTGTTGAATTGCAGGTGTTATAAACTTAGTGCAAATATCTCGCTCTGAAAGTTTTTTCACCATTAAAACAACGCCACCTCTCTTTTTATTTTTTTATTGTGAAACTTACTATAAAACCAAAAAGGTCATTACATGATTAAATATCCAACGACCCCACATTAAGCGCATTGTTTTCAATAAAGGCACGGCGTGGTTCTACGTTGTCGCCCATTAAGGTGCTGAAGATTTCATCGGCGGCGATGGCGTCATCGATTTGCACTTTGAGTAAGCGGCGGACTTTTGGATCCATGGTGGTTTCCCATAGTTGCTCTGGATTCATTTCGCCAAGACCTTTGTAGCGTTGTACGTTTAGGTTGTGTTTTGCTTCGCTTAATAGCCAATCTAAAGCTTGCTTAAAGTTGGCTACGTTGTTTTCTTTTTCGCCACGTTTGATAATGGCGCCTGGGCCAATTAAGCCATCTAGCATGGTGTACATACGGTTGATTTGGCGATAATCGCCACTGCCTACAAATTCTGCATCGATGACGCAGCTTTGTAAGTTGCCGTGTACGTATTTATTAATTTCTAGACGATAGGCACTTTCTTCTTCGTCAAAAGCAACAATCACTTCTGAACCGATGGCACCTAAGATTGGGCGCAATTGTTCTGCTACTGCATTCACACTGGCTTCTGTGCTTAGATCAACATGCCCTACTTCTTGAATGGCGCGCAATACGCTTTCATCATATAACCGTGCAATGCGGCGAATAACCGCTTCTGTTAATACCATTTGTTTGGCGATATTGTTTAATGCATCATCTTTGAGTGTTTCTCCACCAGTTTTGGTGAGCAACTCTGCGTCTTTTAGCGCAGAGCCTAGCAAGTATTCATCTAGCTCTTGATCGTCTTTGATATAGCGCTCATCGCGGCCTTGTTTAATTTTATAGAGCGGTGGTTGTGCGATATAAATGTGGCCACGTTCTACTAATTCTGTCATTTGACGATAGAAGAATGTGAGCAATAAAGTACGGATGTGCGATCCATCGACGTCAGCATCGGTCATGATGATGATGCGGTGATAGCGTAGTTTTTCGACATTAAAATCGGCTTTGCCAATATTGGTACCCAAAGCGGTAATCATGGTGGCAATTTCTTGCGAGCTTAATAGCTTGTCGAATCGTGCTTTTTCTACGTTTAAAATTTTACCTTTTAACGGCAAAATGGCTTGGTTTTTACGGTCACGACCTTGTTTGGCTGAACCACCCGCAGAGTCACCCTCGACTAAGTAAATTTCGCATAAGCTTGGGTCTTTTTCTTGGCAATCGGCTAATTTACCTGGTAAACCCATGCTGTCCATCACACCTTTACGGCGGGTAATTTCACGGGCTTTTCTGGCCGCTTCGCGTGCGCGCGCAGCATCGACAATTTTGCCGCAAATAATTTTGGCATCAATTGGATTTTCTTCTAAAAACTCGGTTAATTTTGCGCCTACCACTTCAGAAACTACAGGTTGAACTTCGCTAGAAACCAGCTTATCTTTGGTTTGTGATGAGAATTTAGGGTCGGGCACTTTTACCGATAACACACAGGTAATACCTTCACGCATATCGTCGCCTGTAGTGGTGACTTTTGCTTTTTTTGCTAAATCTGTTTGTTCGATATATTGATTGAGTGTGCGCGTCATTGCGGTGCGTAAACCCGTTAAATGGGTGCCGCCATCGCGTTGCGGAATATTATTGGTGAAACATTGTACCGTTTCTGAGTAAGAGTCATTCCATTGGATTGAAACCTCTACTGTCATACCCTCTTTTTCACCTGATGCATAAAACACTTTTGGGTGAAGCACATTTTTAGAGCGGTTCATGTATTCCACAAACCCTTGAATGCCGCCAGAATGGGCAAAGTTTTCTGATTTTCCGTTAGGACGTTGATCAATTAATTCAATCTTAACGCCATTATTTAAAAAGGAGAGTTCGCGAATGCGTTTGGCTAATATTTCAAAATGGAATTCGACTAAAACAAAGGTTTCGACTGAGGCTAAAAAGTGAACTTCTGTGCCTTTTTTATCTGTTTTGCCTGTCATTTTTAGTGGTGCTTGCGGCACGCCACGCTTAAATTCCATTTGGTGTACTTCGCCATTGCGATAGATTTTTAAACGTAACCAATCGGATAATGCGTTAACAACGGAAACACCCACGCCGTGCAAACCGCCCGACACTTTGTATGAGTTTTGATCAAACTTACCACCGGCGTGTAGTTCGGTCATCACAATTTCTGCGGCTGAACGTTTTGGCTCGTGTTTATCGTCTGGCTTAACATCGGTTGGAATACCGCGACCGTTATCACTGACGCTGACAGAATTATCTGGGTGAATGATGACTTTAATATCATTACAGTGGCCCGCCAAGGCTTCGTCAATGGCGTTATCTAACACTTCAAACACCATATGGTGTAAACCCGATCCATCGGAAGTATCGCCAATATACATGCCTGGTCTTTTACGAACGGCGTCTAGCCCTTCTAAAATTTTAATACTGGATGAATCGTAACCTTCTTGTTTAGCCATAATTTTTCGCTTCTGTTGTTTTCTATCAATAATGTTGGTGTTGTTTAAATACGCATAGGCATGACGACATATTTGTAATCATTATCTTCTGGTATTGTGATTAAGCAGCTGCTATTGGCATCTGCAAATGAGAAATTAATGTTTTCTTGTTGGGTATTATTCAGTACATCAATCAAGTATGTCACATTAAAGCCAATATCTAAACTCTCTTGTTGATAACTAATTTCGAGTTCTTCTTCTGCTTCTTCTTGCTCGGTATTGGTACTAATCAATTTAATATTATTTTCACTTAGCACCATGCGAATGCCGCGGTATTTCTCATTGGATAAAATTGAAGCCCGTTGCATTGCTGTTAAGATAGCTAGCCGATTAGCAGTAAATGTGTTGGTGTGTGCTGTTGGAATAACACGGTGATAATCGGGAAATTTTCCATCAATTACTTTTGAGATTAAACGCATATCTCCAAATGCAAAATTCACTTGGCCTGCTGCTATTTCAATCATGACTTCTTCATCGTTATCTTCGAGTAGTTTAATCAGCTCTATGACTGTTTTACGCGGCAAAATAACTTCTGCTTTTTCGTATGTTTGGCTGAGTGTTGCAGAAGTAAAACTTAAGCGGTGACCATCTGTACCCACTAAATTGAGTTTATTTTCATTTACTTCTAATAACAAACCATTGAGATAATAACGAATGTCTTGCTGTGCCATAGCAAATTCTACTTGTTTAAGCAGACGTTTTAATTGTATTTGCGGCAATTGAATCTGTATTGCATCACCACTGGTTTTTGTCATGACAGGATAATCTGCAGCGGGTAATGTTTGCAAATTAAAGCGACTTTTACCTGCTTTAACCGTCATGCGGCTATCTTTGCTTATCAGATCAATATCAATACCATCTGGCAAAGAGCGACAGATATCTAAGAATTTTTTTGCTGAGATGGTGGTAGAAAGCGTTTCTTGAAGCGCTGCTTTTATGGTTAATGAAATTTGCATTTCCAAATCGGTTGTTGTGAGTTGGATGGTGTTATCTTTTGCTTCCAACAACAAATTTGAAAGGATAGGTAGCGTATGACGACGTTCTACTATGCCTGTAACATTGCTTAATGGTTTTAATAAAACCTCTCTGTTTATTTTCATCGTTGTGCCTAATTATGTATTTAATATATATATAAAACTAATAGTAATAGTAATGTCTTTTTTTTCTGTGCATTATCTTAATTATTTAATTAAATCATTATGTTAATGCTATTTAAAGCATGTTTAAAACTCTACATTTTGTTGTGGATTAAATGTGTATGCATTTCACTTTTTAATAAAACTATGTTTTACGCAACTTTTATCCACACCTTGTTATTGCTTGTTATCCACAACCTTTAATTGATATTAATCGCGTATGACTTGGGTTAAAAAACCAATATCACGCGCAATATTTTGATCATTCAATCTTAATTGTTCAATTTCTTCACATGCATGCATCACGGTTGTGTGATGTCGATTACCAAATGCTTCACCAATTTCAGGAAAGCTATGATTGGTCAGCTCTCTTGCTAACGACATAGCCACTTGTCTTGGTCTAGACACATTTCGTGAACGCTTTTTGCTATGCATTTCGGCTACTTTTATTTTGTAATAATCGGCCACCGTTTTTTGTATATTCTCAATGGTAATTTGGCGACCACGAACAGCAATCAAATCACGTAATGCATCTTTTGCTAAATGAATGTCCATCGCTTTGCCAGTAAACTTTGCCATCGCCACAATTCGGTTCAGTGCACCTTCCAGCTCTCGGACACTTGATCGTATTTGTTTTGCCACAAAAAACGCCACATCTTCATCTAGGTTGATTTTAGACTCTTCTGCTTTTTTAAGCAAAATTGCCACACGCATTTCTAATTCTGGTGGTTCAACCGCTACTGTTAATCCCCAGCTAAAACGCGTGCGTAATCGCTCATCAACATCGGTAATTTCTTTTGGATAGGTATCGCATGTAATGACAATCTGCTTTTTTTCTTCAATTAAAGTATTAAAAGCATAAAAGAATTCTTCTTGAGTACGTGTTTTTTTGCCAAAAAACTGAATATCATCAATCAGTAGTAAATCTAAAGAGTGATATTGCTTTTTAAAAGCATCAAACGCTTTGTTTTCATAGGCTTTTACCACATCAGAAACATAACGCTCGGCATGTAAATAGCGTATTTTTGCATCTGGATTTTGTTGTTTGAGTTGATTACCAATGGCTTGCAATAAATGCGTTTTACCTAATCCAACACCACCATAGATAAAAAGAGGGTTATAGGCTTGACCAGCATTTTCGGCAACTTGTATGGCAGCAGCACGCGCCAATTGATTAGCGCGACCAGTCACATAATTGTTGAAGTTAAAAGCAGGGTTTAAACCAGTCGCCACTTCACTTTTGTTTACTACCTTTTTACCATTAACGCTGGTTTTATGATGCTGGGACTGAATTGTTCCGTTTAGGTTTTCTTGTGTTGTATTGTGTTCTGGTTTGGCCTGTGTCGTTTGACGGTTTTCTGATAAAGCACTGTTCTTGGTTTTTGCTGAAGCAGAGGGTTTGTTGCTGGTGGTGATTTGAATTGAAATAATTTCTGAAAACAACTCTTCTGCTATCTGCTCAATTTTACTTAAAAAGCGATCTTTTACCCATTGCTGGACAAATTTATTAGGCGCAACAACGATAAAGCTGTTATCTGTTATTTCAGTTTTAAGCGGTTTAATCCAAGTGTTGAATTGTTGTGCGGACAGCTCTTGCTCAAAACGGCTAAGGCAGGCAGGCCAAAATTTTTCCATCGGTTTACCAATACCCCAGTTAATAAATGGTTGAAGAAAAGATTATTTTGGTTTTTCATTTTATGCCAAAATCTAGCTAACAATTCTAACCTGTTTAGTAGGACTTATCCACAGGCAATTACATTTTTATTCTTAGCTAAATTATGATTGACAA
Organism: Methylophilaceae bacterium; assembly: GCA_965655675.1. Classification (GTDB taxonomy): domain Bacteria; phylum Pseudomonadota; class Gammaproteobacteria; order Burkholderiales; family Methylophilaceae. Next base: position 21,447 of record CBFHHI010000003.1, read on the forward strand.
CATACCTAGTTATCGGGTTTAATGGAGGGCTTTGTAGCATTCGCATTTGGAGATTTAAATGAAACGTACTTATCAACCGTCTAAAACACGCCGCGCACGTACGCACGGGTTCTTAGTACGCATGAAAACAAAAGGTGGTCGTAAAATTATTGCGGCGCGCCGAGCAAGAGGCCGTAAACGTCTAGGTCTATAATTTTAGCACTCTGTTTGTGTTAAATTTGCTAAGCACCAAATACAACTGGCAGTATAAAAGCCAGTAATATCTAAGCCAGCAATGCCAAAACCAGTAATAACTAAGTTGGTTATGATTAGAAAAACGGATGAATTTTCATCCGTTTTTAGTTTTAGAAAACGATTCTCAAGCGCTTTTCTCGTGGTACATTACCAACCTAATGCAACATTAGAAACCAAGGTTGGTTTTGTGGTTGCAAAAAAAGTAGCAAAATTAGCAGTTGATAGAAACTATATGCGCCGCGTTTTGCGCGAGTTATGTCGTCAAGAGTTATATGTGTTGGCCGGTGTTAACATTGTGATACAAGTAAGAAAACCGTTTAAAAATAGCGATTTCTTATTATTGAAACAAGAGTTAGTCATGCTGTTTGATAAAATACAGCATAAAGTAATGCAGAAAACTGTAGAGGATGTGTGAGGCATAATGCACTGTGTTGATAATGCGTAAACTTTTTATTGGTTTGATTAGAATCTATCAGTTATGCTTAAGCCCTTTTTTAGGTGCAAATTGTCGCTTTTATCCCAGTTGTTCTGCTTATGCTATTGAGGCAATAAACAAGCATGGTGCTTTAAAAGGGAGTTATCTTGCGATATTAAGATTGGGGCGTTGTCACCCTTGGTGTGACGGTAGACATGATCCAGTGCCTTAATGATTATCAACCGTCTTTTTTAACAGTCAATTTTATAAAGAATAAAGAGTTGTAATGGATACCAAACGTTTAGTTCTATTTGTTGTATTTTCATTTTCTATCATGATGTTGTGGGATGCTTGGCAAGTCAAAGATCGCCCTATTAGTGCTAACACAACCAGCGGAACATCAAGTGAGGCTGTAGCAAGCACAGATGTTATCCCCGCTGCTTCATCTGAAGCGGTTGCTTCTTCAATTGATAGTAATCAAACGCAAACGGCAGTGGCTGGAGAGCGTATTAAGGTGAGTACTGATTTATATCAAGCAGAAATTAGCACGCTTGGTGGTGATTTACGTCATTTAACGCTCAATAAGCATCGTGCTGATGGTAAGGCACAAGGACGCTTTGTTTTGATGGACGATGCTGCTAAACCAATGTTTTATGTTGCACAAAGTGGCTTAATTGGAAAAGATTTACCTAATCATAAAACGCTGTTCACGGCAGAGCAGAATCGCTATGTGATGGAGAGTGGTTCTAATACGCTTGAAGTAGTGCTTTCTTGGTTGGGCAATGATGGTACCAAAGTTGAAAAAATATACACTTTTCATCGTGATCGTTACGAGATTGACCTTAGTCACCGTATTAATAACGCTAGTGATGTTGAAGTGGCGCCATCTGTTTATTATCAAATTACGCATGATAGTGAGTCGAATCAAGGCTCTACTTTTATGCCAACCTTTACTGGCGGTGCTTATTACACAGACGCTGATAAGTTTAAGAAAATTAAGTTTTCTGACATGGCGGATAAAAACTTATCGCTAAAAACAAAAGATGGTTGGATTGGTGTTATTCAACATTACTTTGCGAGTGCTTGGATTCCTAAAGCAGGCACTGCACTAGAGTTTTATACAAAACAGTTAACCGATAATTTATATGCGGTGGGTGTTGTTAATCCAGTTGGTAAGATTGCACCAGCCGCTTCAAATGAAATCACAGCAACATTATTTTCAGGCCCACAAACAGAAGCTGATTTGGTGGCAGCGGCACCTGGCTTAGAGTATGCGGTGGATTATGGTTGGCTCACTATCATTGCTAAACCATTATTTTGGTTGCTATCTACTATCCATGGCTTTATTGGTAACTGGGGTGTTGCCATTATTATTCTCACTATTTTGCTTAAAGCGGCTTTCTTTAAATTGTCTGCGACTAGTTATCGCAGTATGGCGCACATGCGTGAAATGGCGCCACGCATGCAAAGTTTGAAAGAAAAGTTTGGTGATGATAAGCAAAAATTACAGCAAGCGATGATGGAAATGTATCGCAAAGAAAAAATTAATCCTTTGAGTGGCTGTTTACCTATTTTAGTGCAAATACCTGTTTTTATTGCACTTTATTGGGTTCTTTTAGGGTCGGTTGAGTTACGTCATGCTCCATTTTTTGCTTGGATTACGGATTTATCTGCGAAAGATCCTTACTATATTTTGCCGATTTTAATGGGTGCATCTATGATTGTGCAGACCTACTTAAATCCTGCACCTGCTGATCCATTGCAAGCAAAAATAATGAAAATTATGCCTGTAGTGTTTAGTATATTTTTCTTCTTTTTCCCGGCTGGTTTGGTTTTATATTGGTTGGTTAATAACATTTTATCGATTGCACAGCAGTGGTATATCAATAAAACAATTCACGCTGAAACATTAGCCAAAAAAGGCAGTGGCAAACGCTAATTTACAAGACACAATTGCCGCTATTGCCACTGCAAGTGGTGCTGGCGGCATTGGTATAGTTCGTGTTTCTGGCTCTTTATGTGCTGAGATTGCCTCTCACATTCTTGGACATTGTCCGTCACCGCGGTATGCGGCTTATCTAGACTTTAAACAAGCAGACGGTGAGTTGATTGATCGTGGCATTGCCATTTATTACAACGCTCCCCACTCCTACACTGGTGAGGATGTTTTAGAGCTTCAAGGCCATGGCGGCACAGCACTCATGCAAATTTTGCTTGCTCGTTGTATTGCTTTAGGTGCGCGTCAAGCCACACCTGGTGAGTTTACGAGGCGTGCCTATCTCAATGATAAACTCGATTTAGCACAAGCTGAGGCAGTTGCTGACGTGATTAATGCAGCAACATCAGAGGCGGCAAAAAGTGCAGTGCGTTCTCTTTCAGGTGAGTTTTCAGAACGCATTCATGCACTCTTGAATGAGTTAATTCATTTGCGTTTGTATGTTGAAGCTTGCTTGGATTTTCCTGAAGAGGAAATTGATTTTATAACGCAAGGACGTGTTGCTGAAAAAATTGCCAATAATCAACAAGTATTAGAATCTATTTTCAGCAAAGCCAAACAAGGTGTTTTGTTGCGTGATGGTGTCAATATAGTTTTAATTGGCCAGCCTAATGTTGGTAAATCTAGTTTAATGAATGCGCTATCTGGAGAAGAGGTGGCGATTGTGACACCAATTGCAGGTACCACAAGAGATGCCATTAAAAGTGAAATTCAAATTAACGGTGTGCCCTTGCATGTAATTGATACGGCTGGGCTTCGTGATACTGATGATGAGGTAGAAAAAATCGGTATTGCTCGAACATATCAAGCGACAGAAACGGCGCATATCGCATTATTATTGGTTGATGCAGCTCATGGTATTGGCGAACAAGAAAAACTGATTATAGAGCGTCTACCGCAAGAAATGAGCAAAATTTGGGTGCATAATAAAATTGATGTCTCTCAAGAGCAACCCCAGGTTGTGGAGAGAGATCATGTGTCACATATTTACTTGTCAGCTAAAACAGGCTTGGGTTTGGATCTATTAAAAAGTCATTTGTTATCGCTGGTGGGTTACCGGCAAAATGCAGAAGGTGTCTTTATGGCACGTGCACGACATCTAGAAGCATTGAATCAAGTGAAACTACATTTAGAACAAGCGAGTGGCCAAATTAAGTTTCCTGAACTAGCTGCGGAAGAATTGCGATTAGCACAAGAATCGTTGAGCAGTATCACTGGAGAATTTACGCCAGATGATTTACTAGGTGAGATTTTTTCTAAATTTTGTATTGGTAAATAAAACGATATCGAATCAATAGAAGCGCACATTGCGCTTCAGTGATTCAAGTTGATTATTTAGTTGATTGCAGCTTTTTGTATGCTAATTCATGCTTAGCTTGTAATGTTTGTTTCTTTTGTTTGGGTTTAATTTTACAGACACGCTTACAGCCAGTAATCATAGCAAGGATGAGGTTATCACGATGTAGGACGCTTTCAGTTAGTACGCCTATAACATGACCACCAACTAATATTAACCATCCCCAAGTTGCATAATGGTGAACTGTTTTGTATGCATCTATATACTCATCACCCAATATCAAGCCGTCTTCAAATACTAAAATACCAGAGCCTACGGCAATTAATCCAATACCGAGCATGGCATAAATAACCAATGCACCGGTTGGATTGTGCCCAACATAATGTTTTGCGTTACCTTGGATGAGTTTGTATAAATACTTTGCTGCCCAAATAATATTGGGCGGAAAAGTTTTAAAGTTTGCATAACCTGTTGCAACCGTACCCCAAATAATACGTGCAATAATGAGTGCGCCTGCTACATAACCCGCTTCTACGTGTGTCATTCTATCCCACTCAGAGGCGTGGGTATAAAAGGCCACGCCGAAAGCTATCGCAAGCGACCAGTGGAACAGTCTAACAAATGGATCCCATATATAACGTTGCATTCGCTATTTCTTAAGATGGTGCTTTCTCAGTAAACAGATATTTGATGAAGTTTGCTTTTTCTTGTGCACTACAATCTGCGCCTAGAATGTCATTACAATGTTCTGTAAATTGCTCTTCAACTTTATCAATTTTCGTGAAGCGTTTAGGGTTTACCATGGGTGACAGCGGTTTAATTTCTTTCTTAGTCACAATGTGTTTGCCATAGTTAGCTGGGTTTTGTGTATGACATGATGCACATGCTGCTTCATGACCGTCATTTTTAAAGGTACGGTTGAAAAATAATTTACCTTCAATGGCTGAAGGATTAAAATCCTTGTCAACAAGTCTAGCTGAGGCAGTATATTTATCCATTAACGTTTGTGCGTTAATAACATCTGCCTGAGCGGTTATAACGGTAAGGCTTAATAAGCTTGCCATGATTAATGTCGTTTTTTTCATTTTATATTCCTCATAAATTGATTCAATAGTTCAAGTGTATTCTAATCTGCGAGTGTTAAGTATTTATTTCTAAAGTGTAGGTCTGTGTTTCAATTTTATTGCAAGTCTGTTACAGACTTACAAAATAGTAACGCTAAGCAGCCTTATGTTACTTTTTATTTTAGCTATTTAACTCGTCAGATGACTTGATATGGCGCAAGTAGCGGGCAAATACTTTACCTACGAACGTGCGGTTAATGATGTTGTTTGTAGAGGATATTGATTAAAAAACCCCTAGTAGCGATACTAGGGGTTGAGAATGAATACTCACTAAAATAATAATTTAAGCAAATACACTTAATTGATTGTATTTTTCTGCTAGTAAATAATAAAACACCACGCGGTTTTTCATACGGTCTTCTTGCATTGTGACACATACAGCATCAATTGCAGCATCAAGATCTGCATCGGAGTGAGTGAGCGCTAGTTTTTTCTTCAGAAAGTTTTCACGAACAGTTTCTTTCTCACTTGCGTCACCACAAGATACGAATTTAGCATCTTTCTTAGACATCACTAAAGCGTATGTTGATGCCATTTTAGTTAAAGCAGCCTCGTTGATGTTTGAAGTGTATTTTGCTAGTGATGCTTTGTATTCGCTAATATCGGCCATTTTTTTCCCCCTAGTTATTGAAGTTAATGAATCACAAACTGTTTACAGTAACGCTTACCATAAAACGAATCTAACACGTTAATGCTAGCTTGAAAGTCTGATCAGATCTGGTTTTCAGGCTATGATTATAATGCTGTCAACAGTTTTGTTGGCCATTTTATTTCAGATTTAACAAAAATTAATTAATCAATCTGAGCGCGTTTATTGGGCCTGCTATCATTAAATTTGCGCTAATAGGGTTGTTTTGTATTGCAATAGTAGAAGAAACGCTGGCTGACACTTGTTGATTTGCTGAAATCGTGGCTTGACCAAAGGCTTGCAGTTGTTTGGCTTGCAGAGTGAGTTTATTTAATTGAAGACGATTGTCTATTAATGAAGCCGTACCAGCCAATGTGATAAAGGGCGTTGTACCGTTAATATGCTGGGTGCGCATTGCTTCTGTGATATCGATTGTTTTGAGTGTCCCATTGTTTACATTAAAAGTAGCATTGAGTTTGAGGCGATTAGTTGTCTGTTTGGCATGATTCATAGCAAAAGAAAAAGTGCCCTTACTACTTAAAGAGCCATTGATGATGCTATTTAAGTTTAGATCATTCTCCATTTTATCAATTAGCATTTTATCTATCGTGAAGCTGCCTTTTGTTGCCAAGGCTGACGATACTAAATTTGTTTCTAGATTGGCGTTAATACGCCCATCATATAGTTGACCCGTTAAATTAGGAAAAGTGAGAAGTCCATTGTTGATGGCGCCATTACCTTGTAATGTTCTAAAAGTCGGAAACGGTGCTAGTGGGACTTGCCAATTGACGGCATCGATTTTGACTAAATAGTTAGTATTAACAGCAGTAATAACAAGATTGGCCTTCTTATCTTTTGTGTAAAGCGTTGCTTGTTTCACTTTATTAGCAGTATTTAGATTGATGTTCGCCTGCAGCGTAGGTAATGATAGTCCCTGCATGTCTAAGTTGATGTCTTCAAAAACCAAGTGTTGGATAACATAATCTTGGCTGTTACTGATGGCTTTTTGCCAGTTGGTAACATGGAAAAAATCGCTTTGTGTCATCGATAAACCCTCTACTTTAATAGAGTGGATTAGGTAAGGTGTTTTGTCTGGGATGGCCAATAGACTAATCAGTTTATTTTTGAGATGTTTTAGATCGGGATAGACACGAACTTTTTGGACATTTGTAGTGCTGCTGTCTGCTAAATCAACCGCTTTCAACAGTAAATGCGGTTTTGGAAACAACCAAATGTGAGCAGATTGTATATTCACCTTCTGCTGAGTTTTTTCTAAAAGACTCTCTTCAATTGAACTTGCTAGCATGGGGATGTTGACATAGTGCGCGCCAAGCACTGTTAGACATAGCACAACAACAATAAACTTAACCATTGTTTTAATGCCACCGAATAGAAAAAGAATGCCCTGTCTAAAGCGGCTCTTTTGCCAAGTTTTGTTAGCTAATCGTTGACGCTTTATTTCTTCTGCCGTTTCGGCGATAGCAGCTAGCTTTTTATCCTGTTCCGCTTTGGCTTTGGCCACTATTTTTAGCTGCGTCCAAGCATCTGGCTCTTTCTCTTTTTGGCTTATTTTGCTTGCCGAGCTTTTTGTTTTTTTAGAAGTGGTATCGGTTTGTGTTTTTATTCGTGCCCATTCCTTTTTTTTGGCAATTACTTCCGCTTTTTTTTGTATTTCTGTTTCAGCATTTAAGCGTGCTATTTCTTCTGATTTAGCCGCTTTAATACGTTTGGCGGTTTCTATCGTTTCTAGGCGGTCCTTTTCTTTTCGTGCACGAAGCTCTGTTTGAATCGATTCTTCAGCTACTTTTTCCCAATCATTTTGATTGTTAATGACGCCACCCGCAAGCGCATCAAACTCATCAATACTAATTTCATCCACTTGAATAGCGCTTGTTCTCATTATATTAGACGTGGATGAAGCAAATGACTCTGTATCAATCAGTTTAATAAAACCACCTTCCAGCAACCAAGTCATTGCGTCGAGAAATGCAGTGTTGTTAACATTATCTAGCTTGGCTAATATTTGCTGTTCAGTGAGATGGCCATTGATGATGCCTAGTATTTGGCCAGCCACATCTGGTAACTCTGTTATTAGCGCACGCCCACCCCTCACGGTTTTTGTATATGTAAAATCACTAGCCATAATGTTATTAATATAAACGAAAGATAGGTACGCAGATTATCATGCTAGCGCCAACAAAGAAATAGGCGTTTTTATTTATGCTCTGGCTAATGATGCAACGTTTCACGTGAAACAGTGAAGTTTAAGTAACGCCAAATACCGATTTACGTTAAAATCTTATTTTCACTACTTAAGTTATATTGCGATTAAGTTATGCAGTTTCCAGATAAATTTGATGTTATTGTTGTTGGTGGCGGTCATGCGGGTACCGAAGCGGCTCTGGCTGCCGCACGTATGGGGCAAAAAACACTATTGCTAACACACAATATAGAAACCTTGGGTCAAATGTCATGCAATCCTTCGATTGGTGGCATCGGCAAAGGGCATCTTGTTAAAGAGGTTGATGCGCTTGGTGGTGCAATGGCGATGGCTACGGATGAAGGTGGTATTCAATTTCGTATATTAAACGCAAGCAAGGGGCCGGCGGTCCGCGCAACGCGCGCACAAGCAGATCGTATTTTATATAAAGCAGCAATACGACGTACTTTAGAAAATCAGCCTAATCTGTGGTTATTCCAGCAAGCTGTAGACGACATTACACTTGATGGTGGTAAGGTAGTCGGCGTGGTGACGCAAATTGGCCTTAAGTTTTCTTCCAAAGCTGTTGTGTTAACAGCGGGTACTTTTTTGGGTGGCTTGGTTCATGTTGGCTTGCAAAACTATAGTGCTGGCCGTGCAGGCGACCCCCCTGCTATCTCATTGGCAGCTAGATTGCGCGAAATTGGTTTACCAGCGGGACGATTAAAAACAGGAACGCCACCGCGTATTGATGGCAGAACCATTAATTATGCTGCAATGGTTGAGCAGCCTGGCGACACTCCGCTACCTGTGTTTTCTTTCTTGGGTAGTGTGGAGCAGCATCCTGCACAGTTGTCTTGTTGGATAACCCATACCAGTCTAAAAACCCATGAGATTATTCGTAACGGTTTAGATCGTTCACCTATGTATACTGGTGTAATTGAAGGTGTTGGCCCGCGTTATTGCCCAAGCATAGAAGATAAGATTAACCGCTTTGCAGACAAAGATTCGCATCAAATCTTTATCGAGCCTGAGGGTTTGCATACTAATGAGGTTTACCCTAATGGTATTTCAACTAGCCTGCCATTTGATGTGCAGCTCGATTTGGTGCGCTCAATTAAAGGTTTAGAAAATGCTCATATATTGCGTCCTGGCTATGCTATTGAATACGACTATTATGATCCGCGTGGATTAAAAAGCTCTTTGGAAACGAAGGCGGTAAACGGTTTATTTTTTGCTGGCCAAATTAATGGTACAACTGGATATGAAGAGGCTGCTGCTCAGGGTTTATTGGCAGGTGCTAACGCTGCTCTATACGCACAAGAAAAAGAGGGTTGGTGCCCTGGTCGAGACGAGGCCTATATGGGTGTATTGGTTGATGATTTAATTACTACTGGTGTTACCGAGCCTTATCGTATGTTTACTAGTCGCGCTGAATATCGTTTGCAGCTACGCGAGGACAATGCTGATATGCGTTTGACTGAGTTGGGGCGACAGCTTGGTTTGGTGGATGATGCGCGTTGGGCCATTTTTAACCGTAAACAAGAAGCAGTTGCAAGAGAACAGCAACGTTTGAAAAAAACGTTTGTTCAACCGGCGAATGTTTCACGTGAAACACAGCAGGCGGTCTTGGGTAAGGTGTTGGATCATGAATATAGTTTGTTTGAATTGTTGCGCCGCCCAGAGGTGAGTTATCAGGGTTTGTTGGATTTAATGCCTGCTGATGAGGTGCTTTCGGATGATGTAAAAGAACAGGTGGAAATCGCAGCAAAATATCAAGGCTATATCGATAGACAAAAAGAAGAAATTGCGAAACAAAAAGACAGTGAGCACATTAAGCTCGGTGAAGTGATTGATTACGACGAGGTTCACGGGTTGAGCATAGAGGCGCGTCAAAAACTGAAGCAACATAAGCCAGATACGCTGGGGCAAGCCGGTCGAATTTCTGGAATAACGCCTGCCACTATTTCTATTTTGATGATATACATGAAGCGCAAATATAAAAAGGAATCTACTCAAACAAATAGTGAAGCGGCATGAGTGATTTAGCTAATAAATTAGCAGATGGCGTCGCACTTATGGGTTTGCAGGTTTCCGCTGAAAGCCAGCAAAAACTGTTGGCTTACCTAGCATTATTAAATAAATGGAATAAGGTATATAACTTAACTGCGGTACGTAATCCTTTGGAAATGGTCACTTTGCACTTGCTGGATAGTATGAGTGTTTTGCCATACATAAAAGGCAAGCGGTTGTTAGATGTGGGAAGTGGTGGTGGTTTGCCTGGTATCGTGCTGGCGATTTGTTTGCCTGAACTGCAGGTGACAACCATTGATACCGTGCAGAAGAAAGCCATTTTTATGCGCCAAGTTAAAGGTGAGTTAGGCTTAGATAATCTGCAAGTTGTGCATGCGAGAGTCGAAAGCTTTGATGCGGCGCCATTTGATTTGATTATCTCGCGTGCTTTTTCTGACCTAAAGTTGTTTATTGAGTTAACGCGGCATTTACTCAGCGAAAAGGGGCAATGGTTGGCAATGAAAGGCGTTTCTCCAGAGCAGGAATTGGAAGCACTTAAGGTAAAAGATAGTAAGGTTTATCCATTAGTAGTGGTGGGATTGCAAGCAGAGCGACATTTGGCAGTCATTGAACAATTTTAAAATTAAATTGAAAAAAGCGTGATGAAAATATTAGCAATAACCAATCAAAAAGGTGGTGTGGGCAAAACCACAACTTGTGTCAATTTAGCCGCAAGTTTGGCCGCAAAGAACAAAAAAGTATTGCTGGTAGACTTGGATCCACAAGGCAATGCAACTACTGGTTGCGGCATTGATAAAGCGCGAGTTAAGTACAGTATTTATCATGTCTTAATCAATCGTAAAACCTTGAAAGAAGTCATTGTAAAGAGTGAAAAATGCGGCTTTGATGTTGCGCCATCAAATCGCGAACTTGCAGGCGCAGAGGTGGAGTTGGTTAATGAGATTGCACGCGAGACGCGGTTAAAGCAAGCGTTGAAAACTGTTGATGCTTATGATTACATTTTATTGGATTGCCCCCCTGCCCTCAATTTGGTGACTGTTAATGCATTAACAGCGGCTAATACAGTGATGATTCCAATGCAATGCGAATACTATGCCTTGGAGGGTTTGTCAGATTTGGTGAACACCATTAAGAAAGTGCGCGCTCATCTCAATAACAAACTAGAGATAGAGGGATTATTACGCACGATGTTTGATACACGTAATATGCTGGCACAGCAAGTATCGGCACAGTTGGAAAATCATTTTGGTGAGAAAGTATATAAAACCGTTATTCCACGCAATATTCGCCTAGCAGAGGCGCCAAGCTATGGCTTGCCTGCACTAATGTATGATAAGTTGTCAAAAGGAGCGGTCGCCTATTTAGATTTGGCCGCAGAGATAATTTCTAAAAATAAACCAATAAAAACAGAAGGTTAGTATAAATATAGGAACGCTTGATGGTAAAACAAAAAGGATTGGGAAGAGGATTAGACGCATTATTGGCTGGCGATGAAGAATCGGTTAATGGTGGTGACGGCTTACGTATGTTAGCTGTGGCACAAATGCAGTCGGGTAAATATCAACCGCGCTCACATATGGATGAGGCAGCGTTACAAACGTTGGCTGAATCAATTAAGTCGCAAGGCATTATGCAGCCCATATTGGTTAGAGAAATAGCGCCAGAACGTTATGAAATTATTGCTGGCGAGCGGCGTTGGCGTGCAAGTCAGATGGCTGGTTTGGAAGAGGTGCCCGTTTTGATTCGTGAAATTGAAGATGAATCGGCATTGCAAATGGCATTGATTGAGAATATACAGCGTGAAAATCTCAATCCAGTAGAAGAGGCTTTGGGCATTAAACGGTTGATAGAAGAGTTTGCAATGACGCATGAAAAAGCGGCCAATGCTGTTGGGCGTTCACGCGTAGCGGTTTCTAATTTGTTGCGCCTATTAACTTTAGCAAATGGCGTACAAAGCATGCTGATGGAAAGCAAGTTAGATATGGGGCACGCGCGAGCACTAGTGGGTTTGGACGCCGCGCAGCAAGTGATGCTGGCGAACAAAATTGTGCAAGAAAACCTATCTGTACGTGAAGTAGAGAATTTGGTAAAAAAAGTAGGCTTTGATGCGCAACCCAAAACGCAAAAAACGCATGTCAATCAAGATGTTTTAGCATTGCAAAATAGCTTGAGTGAAAAGCTGGGTACCAGCGTCAGTATTGTTGCTAAAGCAAACGGTGCAGGCACTTTAAAAATTAATTACAGCAATTTAGATGAGCTTGATGAGATTATCAAAAAAGTTTCAAGTTAATCTAAGTCAGTTGTTATCGGGCAATAACGCTTGACTAAAGCAAGGGATTAATTCAAAATCGCGGCTTTGCTAAAAGCCAAATTTTAAATTTAACTGTTTTTAGTATATTTAAAATATGAATGATAAAGAAACAGGCTTAACCGCAAAAAATACTATCGAAGAAATGTTGCGATTGCAGTTGCTAGCAACTGTGATTGTAGCGCTTTTAGCCTTAGTGGTATCCGGAGTAAATGCGAGTTTGTCAGCAGTGGCTGGTGGTTTATCAGTGATAATAGCCGCTTACATTGCTTCAAAAGTGGCTGTCAGTAAGCGTAAAGATGCAGTTTCAGTGTTGGGTAGTATGCTAAAAGCGGAACTAATTAAGATTTTTTTAATTATTTTGTTTTTATTCATCACGATTAAAGGGTTTAAAGCGTTAGTGCCATGGGCACTAATAGTAGGATTAGCGGTGGCGGCCATTATTTCTGGTGCCGCAATGGGCAAACGAAACAAACATTTAAAGATATAAATCATTATGGCAACAGAGCATACAGCAGAACACGCAACAGAGCATTCGGGTGAAATGACGACTGCAACTGATTACATCAATCACCATTTAACATTTAATGTGCAACCAGTAGGCGATGCCGGGCATAGCTTCTGGAATGTGATTCATTTTGATATGTTTTTTATTTCATTCGTGCTGGGTGCTATGGTTGCTGGTGCGGTATGGATGGTAGCGCGCAAAGCCACTTCTGGTGTGCCGAGTAAGACACAAGCTTTTGTAGAATTGATTTTCGATTTTGTTGATGGTCAAGTAAAAGGTATGTTTCATGGTAATCGCCATGCCTTTATTGCGCCGACTGCACTAACGATATTTTTGTGGGTGTTGGCCATGAACTTAATGGATTTGGTGCCCATTGATTGGTTCGCTAAATTTACCGGTTTGTTTGGTGATTCTCATGCACCCTTCCGTCCTTTGCCGACTTCTGATGTAAACACCACATTTGCTTTGGCCTTATCAGTCTGGATATTGATGATTTTCTTCTCAATCAAAGCCAAAGGCGTTGGTGGTTGGATTCATGAAATCTTTGGCGCACCATTTGGCATGCCAAAATTGTTTAAGCCTAAAACCTTTATGGGTGTCATCGGTTTAATTGCAAGTCCATTATTATTCCTAGCAAACTTTATGTTCAATATGATTGAATACATTTCAAAACCACTTTCACATTCAATGCGTTTGTTTGGTAATTTGTACGCAAGTGAAGTGATCTTTTTACTGATCGGTTTATTAGCAGCAACTGGTATATCCGGCATGTTTGGTGCAGTAATTTTAGGTTCTGTCTGGGCAATATTCCATATTTTAGTAGTGCCATTACAGGCATTTATTTTCATGATGATGACGGTTGTTTATTTATCAATGGCACATGAAAGTCACTAAAATTGAGTTTAATGAAGTAGTTTTAGTTAATTAGTAAATCTTTAAATAAGAGAGGGTAACAAAATGGAAATGATTCAAGCATATACGGCGATTGGCATTGGTTTGATGGTAGGTATTGGTGCAGCAGGCGCATGTATCGGTATTGGTAACATGTGTTCTAGCTTCTTGGACGGCGCAGCTCGCCAACCAGAAATGATTCCTGAATTGCAAGGTAAAGTGTTCTTACTATTAGGTTTGATCGATGCGTCATTCATTATTGCTGTTGGTGTGGCACTATTGTTTGCATTTGCAAACCCATTGTTAAGCGCAGTAGCGTAATTTTTAAGATTGCTTAGTAGATTGGGTTGGTCGCTGGATTAACCCAAGTGATTAAGTTTTAAAACTTGGAGCAAACATGAACTTTAATTTAACGCTCATTGCACAGGCAACTACGTTTGCAATATTGATTTTTGTTATTGTCAAATTCGTTTGGCCACCGCTTTTAAAAGCAATTGAAGCGCGTCAAAAAGAAATTGCAGATGGCTTAGCTGCAGCTGAAGAAGGTAGAAACGCTTTAGAAAATGCATCTAAAAAATCAGATGTAACGTTAACTGAGGCAAAGCAAAAAGCAAGCGATATTATTGCTCAGGCCGAAAAGCGCGCTAACGAAATTGTTGAAGAAGCTAAAACGAATGCAAAAGTTGAGGCGGATCGCATTACAGAAACAGCGAAATCAGAAATTGCACAAGAAGTGAATCGTGCAAAAGAAGGTTTGCGTGCACAAGTTTCAGTACTTGCTATTTCTGGTGCAGAAAAAATCTTGCGTAAAGAAATTGACGCAAAAGCACACACAGCGATTCTTACTCAATTAGCAGCGGAGCTATAAAACATGGCTGAAATTTCAACCATCGCAAGGCCATACGCAGTAGCTGCTTTTAAGTTAGCTAAAGAAAAGAAAACGCTGGCTAAATGGTCAGATATGTTGTCGTTGGCAAGTGCGGTAAGTAGTGATGAACAATTAGCTGCCTGCATTCATGACCCCAAAATGAGTGGTCAAGCTTTGCAAGAGGCTTTTTTAAAAGTGTGCGGTAATCAACTCGATGCTGGTGGGCAAAACCTCATCAAAGTCTTGGTTGAATATAAACGCTTGTCTATTTTACCAGCGATAAGCAGTGCGTTTGAAGCGCTAAGAGCGGTAGAAGAAGGCACCTTGGATGCACAAATTATAGCGGCGGTTAGTCCAACAGCTACAGTAACAAAAGACATCGTCAAAAAGCTAGAAGCTAAGTTTGGTAAAAAAGTATCAGCTGAAGTAGTGGTGGATCCAGAGATTATTGGTGGTATGAAAATTATTGTGGGCGATACGGTTATCGATGCGTCCGTTAAAGGTCAGTTACAAAATTTAGCTTATTCGTTAACAGCGTAAGCAAGCGATAAAAACTTTAGGAGTTTAGTAATGCAATTATCTACATCAGAAATCAGTGAACTGATTAAAAGCAGATTAGACAACTTTGAGGTCAGCAATGAAGCGCGCACTCAAGGAACAGTCATCTCAGTAACTGACGGTATTGTACGTATTCACGGTCTTTCAAACGTCATGTCTGGCGAAATGATTGAGTTCCCAGGTAATACATACGGTTTGGCACTTAACCTTGAACGCGATTCAGTTGGCGCTGTGGTGTTAGGTGATTACGAACATATTACTGAAGGCGATATCTGTAAATGTACAGGTCGTATTTTAGAAGTGCCAGTTGGTCCAGAATTAATTGGCCGTGTGGTGAACGCTTTGGGTCAGCCAATCGATGGTAAAGGACCTGTTAAAACAAAATTAACCGATAAAATCGAAAAAGTTGCGCCAGGCGTGATTGATCGTAAATCAGTTTCACAACCAGTACAAACTGGTTTGAAATCAGTTGATTCTATGGTGCCAGTTGGCCGTGGTCAACGTGAATTGATTATTGGTGACCGTCAAACAGGTAAAACTGCAGTTGCAGTTGATGCGATTATTAACCAAAAAGGCGAAAACATGACTTGTGTTTACGTCGCGATTGGTCAAAAAGCATCAACGATTGCTAACGTGGTTCGTAAATTAGAAGAAAACGGCGCGATGGAATACACCATTGTGGTTGCTGCAACAGCTTCTGATTCTGCTGCCTTACAATTCTTAGCACCTTATGCGGGTTGTACCATGGGTGAATACTTCCGTGACCGCGGTGAAGATGCATTGATTGTGTACGATGATTTGACTAAACAAGCGATTGCTTATCGTCAAATTTCATTGCTATTACGTCGTCCACCAGGTCGTGAAGCGTACCCAGGTGACGTGTTCTATATTCACTCACGTTTATTAGAGCGTGCTGCACGTGTAAACGAGGAATATGTTGAAAAATTTACTAAAGGTAAAGTAAAAGGTAAAACAGGTTCATTAACAGCATTGCCAGTGATTGAAACGGCGGCTGGTGACGTGTCTGCTTTCGTACCAACCAACGTGATTTCAATTACTGATGGTCAAATTTTCTTAGAAACAGACTTGTTTAACGCGGGTATTCGTCCTGCAATTAACGCGGGTATTTCAGTATCTCGCGTTGGTGGTGCTGCGCAAACTAAAGTGATTAAAAAATTAGGTGGTGGTGTTCGTTTGGCTTTAGCACAATATCGTGAGTTGGCTGCTTTCGCGCAGTTTGCTTCTGATTTGGATGAAGCGACACGCCAACAACTAGACCGCGGTCGCATGTTTACTGAGTTAATGAAACAGGCACAATATGCACCTTTAAGCGTTTCTAACATGGCAGTGACTTTATTGGCAGCTAACAAAGGCTACTTTGATGATGTACCAACAGCAAAAGTATTGGCTTTTGAAAGTGGTTTACATGGCCACATGAAATCTAAATACAAAAAACTAATGGATGCGGTTGAGAAAAATAAAGCAATGACAGCTGAAGAAGAAACAGCAGTTGAAGATGCGATTAAAGACTTTAAAGCAACAAGCGCATATTAATCTCTAAAAATTAGTACAAGACTTTAGGATACAAAACAATGGCTGGTAGTAAAGAGATTAGAACCAAGATTAAGTCGGTAGAAAATACCCGCAAAATCACCAAAGCAATGGAAATGGTTGCCGCTTCTAAAATGCGTAAAGCACAAGATAGAATGCGTGCGGCCCGTCCATATGCTGAAAAAATTCGAAATGTCGCTGCGCATCTTTCTTATACACAACCGGATTACAAGCATCCATTTTTGATTAAGCGTGATGTAGTTAAAAATGTTGGTTTAATCATTGTCAGTTCTGACAAGGGGTTGTGTGGTGGTTTAAATACCAATATGTTGCGATTATCTGTTAACCAAATGAAAACGTGGGAAACAGAAGGTAAAGGCATTAAAGTGAGTGCGTTTGGTAACAAAGGCTTAAGCTTTATGACGCGTGTTGGTGCAGATATTCAATCTCACGCAACGGGTTTAGGTGACGTCCCACATCTTGAAACATTAATTGGTTCAATCAAAGTGATGCTTAATGCATATGAAGCAGGTGAAATTGACCAGCTATTCATCTGCTACACTAAATTTATTAACACCATGAAGCAAGAGCCTGTCATGGAACAGTTGTTACCATTATCGGGTGAAAAAATGGGCAGCCCAGAAGGCAATTGGGGCTATATCTATGAGCCAGATGCAGAATCAGTTATTGACGAATTAATGACGCGTTATATCGAATCATTAATTTATAGCGCCGTGGCGGAAAATATGGCATCAGAACAATCATCACGAATGGTTGCAATGAAGTCTGCATCTGATAATGCTAAAACAGTGATTGGCGATTTAAAACTGGTATACAACAAAGCGCGTCAAGCTGCAATTACTAAAGAGATTTCAGAGATTGTTGGCGGCGCAGCAGCGGTTTCAAATTAAGATTTTATTTATATTAAAAAGTATCTGACTAAATATTGAGTTAGGAAAAAAGATGGCAAAAGCAAATCAAGCAGTAGTAGGTAAAGTAGTTCAATGTATTGGCGCGGTTGTAGACGTTGAGTTTCCACGTGATCAAATGCCAAAAGTATATGATGCATTGATTATTGATGATAAAGACTCGCAAGCTGAAAAAGGCTTAACCTTAGAAGTGCAACAACAGTTGGGTGATGGCATCGTGCGTACTATTGCGATGGGTTCATCTGATGGTTTGGCACGTGGTACAGCGTTTAAAACAACAGGCTCACAAATTACTGTACCTGTTGGTACAGGCACATTAGGCCGTATTATGGACGTATTAGGTCGCCCTATTGATGAAGCTGGTCCTATCGACTCTAAAGAGCGTCGTTCGATTCACCAAAAAGCACCTGCTTTTGAAGAGTTGTCACCTTCTGTTGATTTGTTAGAAACAGGGATTAAAGTGATTGACCTTGTTTGCCCATTTGCTAAAGGCGGTAAAGTTGGTTTATTCGGCGGTGCGGGTGTTGGTAAAACCGTTAATATGCTTGAGTTAATTAATAACATTGCTAAACAGCACTCAGGTTTATCTGTGTTTGCAGGTGTTGGTGAGCGTACGCGTGAAGGTAATGACTTCTACCATGAGATGGCAGAAGCTGGCGTCATTAAACTTGATGACATGAAAGAATCTAAAGTAGCGATGGTATTTGGTCAAATGAACGAACCACCAGGTAACCGTTTACGTGTTGCGCTATCTGGTTTAACGATGGCTGAGAAATTCCGTGATGAAGGTCGCGACGTGTTGTTCTTCGTTGATAACATCTACCGTTACACATTGGCTGGTACAGAAGTGTCAGCATTGTTAGGCCGTATGCCTTCTGCTGTGGGTTACCAACCAACATTAGCAGACGAAATGGGTAAATTACAAGAGCGTATTACCTCAACAAAAACAGGTTCTATTACGTCTATTCAAGCGGTTTATGTACCTGCGGATGACTTGACCGATCCATCACCAGCAACGACGTTCCAACATTTGGATTCAACTGTTGTGTTGTCACGTGATATTGCTTCTCTAGGTATTTATCCAGCGGTTGATCCGCTAGATTCTTCTTCACGTCAATTAGATCCTTTGATTGTTGGTGAAGAGCATTACGAAGTGGCACGTAGCGTGCAACAAACATTGCAACGCTATAAAGAGCTACGCGATATTATTGCTATTTTGGGTATGGATGAATTATCACCGGAAGATAAATTGGCGGTGGGTCGTGCACGTAAGATTCAACGTTTCTTGTCACAACCATTCCACGTGGCGGAAGTGTTTACCG
This sequence comes from Methylophilaceae bacterium, assembly GCA_965655675.1. Classification (GTDB taxonomy): domain Bacteria; phylum Pseudomonadota; class Gammaproteobacteria; order Burkholderiales; family Methylophilaceae. The sequence goes on from CBFHHI010000003.1 coordinate 40,310, forward strand.
GAGCGCCTGGTAAATATGTGCCATTAAAAGAAACCATTAAAGGTTTTAAAGCGATTGTTTCTGGTGAGTACGATCATTTACCAGAGCAAGCGTTCTATATGGTTGGTGGTATTGAAGAGGCTGTAGAAAAAGCCAAAACTTTAAACTAAGTTTAATAGAGAGTTAAAAATGGCAAATACAGTTCGTGTTGACGTAGTAAGCGCTGAAGAGGAAATTTTCTCAGGTCAGGCTGAATTTATTGCAGCACCAGCATCGGCAGGTGAAGTGGGTATTTATCCACATCACGCGCCGATGATAACAACAATTAAACCAGGTGCATTACGTATTAAGTTACCAGATACTGCAGAAGAAAATTTAATCTTTATATCTGGTGGTATGTTGGAAGTACAACCTGGTTTGGTAACTGTGTTAGCGGACACAGCAATACGCGGTCATGATTTAGATGAAGCGAAAGCATTGTCCGCAAAAGCAGCAGCAGAAGAAGCCATGAAAAATAAAGCTTCTGATATGGATTATGCAAAAGCACAAGCTGAATTAGCAGAAGCGGTTGCGCAAATTCAAGCCATTAATAAATTACGAAAAACCAAGTAATTTAAAAATAATAAAAAGCGGCTTTTAAGTCGCTTTTTTTATTAGTATTAGTTGTATGGTATAAAGCGCAACGAGCGCTATTAAAAATAGTAGTAAAATGGGTGACTTATGCATAATAAACCATTAAATATTCTGATTCTTGCCGCTGGTAAAGGTACGCGCATGCATTCCAGCCGGCCAAAAGTATTGCATGAAATTGGTGGTCAGCCCATTTTATGGCACGTCATTAATTGCGCCCATCAATTAAAGCCTAACAAGATTATTATTGTGTATGGTTATGGCGGTGAGCAAGTGCAAGATGCTTTCGAACAAGATAGCATCATATGGGTAGAGCAAAAGGAACAGCTGGGAACCGGCCATGCAGTTCAGCAAGCCCTGCCGTATTTGGATATTGATGCAAATACGTTGATATTATTAGGCGATGTGCCCTTAGTCAGTGTTACTGCTTGTCAAACAATGCTTGAGCAAGTAGATAATCGACTCATCATACAATCCTTTAAAAAATCAGATCCTACTGGTTATGGCAGAATTATCCGTAATAATGCAGGATTAGTGAATGCCATTGTTGAACACAAAGATGCGACGCCAACACAACTGACTATTGATGAAGTCAATACAGGTATTATGGCCATGCCGACCAAGCATTTAAAAAATTGGCTCGATAGATTAACCAATCATAATGCACAGCAAGAATATTATCTAACCGATATTGTCGGTTTTGCAGTTGCTGACAGTATTGAAGTAAATGCAACCATCATTGAAGACGAGTGGTCAGTGACAGGCGTCAATAGCAAGCAAGATTTGGCATTGGTTGAACGTGTTTATCAACAAAGGCAAGCAACAGCCTTATTGCGAAAAGGCGTTACGTTATTTGATCCTTTACGCATTGATATACGGGGTAGTTTAGAAACAGCTAAAGAGGTAGAAATTGATGTCGGTTGTGTGTTTGAAGGTCAAGTAAGCCTAGGTGATGGCGTCAAAATTGGTGCTTATTGTGTGATCAAGGATGCCACGATTGGTGCTGGAACGGTAGTTGCACCGTTTACCCATATCGCAGAAACGACGATTGGTGAAAATAGTAAAATTGGGCCTTATGCAAGATTGCGCCCAGGTACCATATTAAGTGACGATACTCATGTTGGTAATTTTGTTGAGCTTAAAAATGCCCAAGTGGATGCAGGCAGCAAAATTAACCATTTAAGTTATGTTGGTGATGCAACAGTTGGCAAACATGTCAATATTGGTGCTGGTACGATTACTTGTAACTATGATGGCGCTAATAAATTTAGAACCGTGATTGAAGACAATGTATTTGTTGGCTCGGATAGTCAATTAGTGGCACCAGTCACTATTGGTAAAGGTGGTACGATAGCCGCTGGTTCAACAATTACCAAAAATACGCCAGCTGAGGCACTGACTTTATGTCGTGCTAGAGAACAAAAATCGATTACTGGTTGGAAGCGACCAGTTAAAACAAAGAAAGAATAATATGTGCGGCATAGTAGGCGCTGTTGCAAAAAAGAACGTCGTTTCAACGTTAATAGAAGGATTGAGCCGCCTTGAGTATCGTGGCTATGATTCTGCAGGTATCGCTATTTTAGATGGCACTATTAAACGAGTGCGCGCAGTTGGTCGCGTCAGTGAGATGCAAGCGAAAGCAGAAAGTGAACAACTATCTGGCTTGGTTGGTATTGGCCATACGCGATGGGCAACGCATGGCGGTGTGACCGAAAGCAATGCACATCCACATGTTTCCAGAGATGAAATTGCGGTAGTGCATAACGGTATTATTGAGAATCATGATGAGCAACGTGAACGTTTAACTGCACTGGGCTACGCCTTTACCTCGCAAACGGATACAGAGGTTATCGCCCATTTAATCCATTATTACCATGATCAAGGTGAGTGCTTACTATCGTCTGTTAAGCTTGCCATTAAAGAGTTATCAGGTGCTTTTGCGATTAGTGTTATTTCGCTAAAAGAAACGGATAGCATGATTACTGCCCGACAAGGTTGTCCATTGCTGATTGGGTTAAGTGAAGAAGCAAATTATATTGCATCAGACGTTTCAGCCGTTTTATCGCAAACGCGCCAAGTGATTTATTTAGAAGATGGTGATGTAGCTGAGATAAAAGCAAATGGCGTTGTAATATGGGATAAAACAGATGCAATAGTAAAGCGTGAAGTACATATGAGTGATGTTTCATTAGCCAGCTTAGAGCTAGGTCCTTATGCGCATTTTATGCAAAAAGAAATCTATGAACAACCACGTGCATTAACGGATACTATAGAGGCATTAATTGATGACGCTAGTTTTTCACCTGCTTTATTTGGTGAAGGTGCAAAAGCGGTATTTGAGCAAATTGACAGTGTTTTAATACTGGCAGCGGGTACCAGTTATTACGCTGGCTTGACTGCCAAATATTGGCTGGAAAGTATTGCTGGCTTACCAACCAATGTTGAAATAGCCAGTGAATATCGCTATCGCGTATCTGTGCCTAATCCCAAGCAATTAATAGTGACCATTTCACAGTCTGGCGAAACACTAGACACGATGGAAGCCCTAAAGCATGCGCAAAGTTTAGGCCAGCAGCTTACATTGTCCATCTGCAATGTACAAGAAAGTGCACTTCCACGTGCTTCAACATTAGTCTTTTACACAAGGGCAGGTGCAGAAATAGGCGTTGCTTCAACAAAAGCATTTACTACGCAACTGGTTGCATTATTCACATTAGCTGCCGTGTTAGGTAAACAGCGTGGTTTAATCGATAAAGCACAAGAAGAGGCTTATTTAGATGCGCTGCGTCATTTGCCTGTCAGTGTGCAGTATGCCTTGAATTTAGAGCCGCAAATTAGAGAATGGGCACAATCTTTTGGTGATAAAGAACACGCTTTATTTTTGGGTCGTGGAGTACATTATCCAATTGCATTGGAAGGTGCGCTTAAGCTAAAAGAAATTTCCTATATTCATGCAGAAGCCTATCCCGCTGGTGAATTAAAGCATGGGCCATTAGCGTTAGTTGATAGCAATATGCCTGTGGTAGTGATTGCACCCAATGATACTTTGTTAGAAAAAGTTAAATCTAATATGCAAGAAGTGAAAGCGCGCGGTGGCGTATTATTCGTATTTGCTGATGCCGACAGTCACTTCACTGAATCTGAAGGCGTACACGTCATTCGTACGCCGCGTCATGTTGGCGTACTCTCCCCAATATTACATACTGTTCCTGTGCAATTATTGGCTTATCATGTTGCTTTGCTTAAAGGGACAGATGTGGATAAACCTAGAAACTTAGCTAAGAGCGTGACGGTAGAATAGTTACAGCCAATCCCAATCTGTTCTTTCTTTATGTGGTGCGTTGCGCATGAGCCAATCCCATGCAACAGGTGGAATAAAGCGTAGGCATTTCGCCAACCAACCCATTTGCCAAGGAATCACAATAAAGCGACGTTGATGATCGATGGCTGAGATACATTTTTTTGCAAAGCAATCGGTTTCCATCAAAAACGGCATTTTGTATGTATTGATATCAGTCATAGGGCTGCGTATATAACCTGGCGCTATAGTTGAGACGCTGATACCATACTTTTGCATTTCAACACGCAAGCTCTCAAGATAACTAATGACAGCAGCTTTACTCGCGCTGTAAGCACCGGCACCCGGTAAGCCGCGAATACCAGCAACACTGGCAATGCCGACAAGCTGTGTTTGCTCATCTTCTTTATTTTGCATGGCAGGAATAAAGGGGCTAAATGTATGAACCATGCCCATTACATTGATATCCATGATCGCTTGAAACGCGCTAATATCTGCTTGATATTCAGTCAGTGTACCGCGACTAACACCAGCGCTTGCAATGACAATATGGGGTGCGCCATATTGCAGCATAAAATTATTGGCGGCATTATTAAGCGCGCTGCTGTCTCTCACATCAAGCGCATAAATAGCGCAAATCGTATGATGCACAGATGCAAGTTCCTCTGCTATTGCTTGTAAGGCTGCTAATCGTCGACCGACTAAACCAAGCACTAGCCTATCGCCAGCATAGCGAATGGCATATTGGCGAGCCAGTGCTAAGCCAATGCCACTTGAGGCGCCAGTAATAAATATTTTTTTCATATATAAAAAACCCGCTAAGCAATTGCTATAGCGGGCATCATGTAAAGTTATTTCAGTCTTGAAGGCAACGCAATTCTATCAGTTGCCTTGTTTACTTTTTTGCAGCGCTTTTATCCTTTGTTGCACGAATATTGCTAACAATATAGTCGACAACTTCGAGTGCTTTAGTATTGCCCCCAGCCATAGTGCCAGAAGTAATGTATTTACCATCTATCACTAAGCTTGGCACACCTGTAGCACCTGAGGAGCGAAAAACTTGCGCCGCGCGTTTGAGATTGGTGCTCACTGTAAATGAATTAAACGTATCTTCTACTTTTTTACGGTCTAATCCACTATTGTTGGTAAGCCAATTGAGGGCTGCTTTTTGATCAGTAGGATTCAGAGATTTTTGCTTATGAATGGCTTCAAATAGTTTATTGTGTAACTGATCAACAATCCCTAGTGCTTCCATCGTGAAATACGTTTGCGCCATCGGTGTCCAACTTGGATTAGGCAAGCCTGGCATACGTTTAAACTGCACATCATCTGGTAGTTTTTTGAGCCAAGCATGTAAAGGCTGCTCCATATGGTAGCAATGTGAACAGCCATACCAAAATATTTCCATCACTTCAATTTTGTTATTGTTTTCTGTAGCTACTGTTTGCGCTACGGCATCGAAGTCTTGTCCGATTTGGGGTGCCGCTAGCAACGGAGTGTTAAGACTAATCGTGCTTAGCAATAGTGCTAATGAAAGCCATAATTTTTTCATTATTTATCCTAATTTTCTTGGTTACGTGGATGATTCATTTGAATAACGTATCACAGACAATAAAAGATGACGATAAATTCCATCATCAGGCTCATTAATCTGCCGACATTTCAGTTTCTACCTTAATAAGATCAGCGCTGAAGTCATTCGCTAACAGTTCTGTACGAATTTTATTAATAGCTTCAATATCGCTTAATGGGCCAACACGCACGCGATGCCATGTTCCTTGTTCTGCTATGGTTGCTGTTTGTACGATTGCCTCAAATCCTTGCAAAGCTAGTTTTGCTTTTAGGTTGTCTGCATCATCTTCATTTTTAAAAGAGCCAACTTGTAAGAAATAATCTTCTTTCTTAGTGGTAACAGTGGTTTGTTTAATCTCTTGTTCTGTTACCGTGCTTTCTGTTTTCGGTAAGATGGTGTAAAAATCAAGTTTATCTTTAGGATCTGCTTTCTCTGTGCTCTCTTCGTCTTTAACTGCCTCAATCAACGGTTTAATAGATGTTGAAGTGTTATTATCACGAAAAGGACTGGTATCGCCTTGAATGTACATCGTTAACGCCACTGTAATGATTATGCCTAATAAAAATCCGATGAGGAACCCTGTTAAAAACGGGTTACCACTATTTGCATTAGTTGATCTAGGTTTATAGTCTTTGCTCATGATATTGATCCATTAATAATTACATTTTTTTGGCTTGCTTGTATACGCGCTTACATCTGTGTGGGAGCGCTGACGCCAAGTAAATCTAATCCATTTTTTAAAACATGCCTTGTTGCAGTAATTAATGCTAGTCGCGCTAATTTAGTTGGCTCATCATCCACTAAAAATTTAGTGTCATTGTAATAACCATGCAACTCACTCGCACACTCTTTTAAATAATTAGCCACTACATGTGGCGCCAAATCGTGCGCTGCATTATGCACAATATCAGGAAACTCACTTAATTTTTGCATAAGGATACTTTCGCGGGGTGATGTCAATATGCTTAAATCGACACCCGCAAGTGTCGCAGTATCTCCGTCCCATTGAGCAAGCACACTGCAAATACGTGCATGTGCATATTGAATGTAATACACTGGATTATCGTTGGTTTGTGCACGAGCAAGATCAATATCAAACACCAATTGTGAATCAGCACGACGCGCCGCTAAGAAATAGCGCGTTGCATCACAACCGACCTCTTCGATTAAGTCACGCAAGGTCACGTAGCTGCCCGCACGTTTGGATAGTTTGACTTCTTCACCGCCCCGCATCACCGTTACCATCTGATGTAACACATAATCTGGCCAACCTTTTGGAATGCCAATGTCCAACGCTTGAAGTCCAGCTCTCACTCTGGTAATCGTACTATGATGGTCTGCGCCCTGCTCATTAATCACTTTGGTAAATCCACGATTCCATTTATCTACGTGATAAGTGACATCAGGGACAAAATAAGTATAACCACCCTCTTGTTTGCGCATCACACGATCTTTGTCATCATCAAAATCGGTCGTACGCAACCAAAGCGCGCCCTCTTCTTCATAGGTGTGACCACTTTTTATCAGCGCTTGAACGGTTTCTTCAACTTTACCCGTTGCATATAATGCGCTCTCTAATGAAAAAACATCGAATTGGATTTGAAATGCACGCAAATCTAAATCTTGCTCATGACGCAAATAAGCGACACTAAAATGCCGAATAGACTCAACATCAGATAAATCGCCATTTGCAGTCACTTGAATATCATCTGCCACGACCGTTTCTTTGGCTAAATAGGCGGATGCAATATCAGCTATATATTCACCGTGATAACCATTTTCTGGAAAGTTAACATCGCCTGGCGCAATCCCCTGAGCGCGTGCTAAAACAGATTTTGTGAGATTATCAATTTGCGCCCCAGCATCGTTATAATAAAATTCACGGGTAACATTCCAGCCATTGGCTGCCAGCAAACGTGATAAACAATCACCAACGGCGGCGCCACGACCATGTCCAACATGCAATGGCCCTGTTGGATTAGCTGAAACAAACTCTACTTGTACTTTTTCGCCTTTGCCAGATTGATTGTGACCATATTGTTCGCCAGCCTGTAAAATGGTTTTAACAATATCGTGTTTTGTGTTGGCGGCTAAATAGAAATTAATAAACCCTGCGCCAGCAACTTCTACTTTCTCAATCTGCGTATTGTTAGGTAGTGCTTGAATCAGTTGCTCTGCAATCGCACGTGGATTTTGGCGCAATGGCTTTGCCAATATCATGGCCAGATTGCACGAAAAATCGCCATGTGCCGCGGATTTTGGGCGTTCTAAAATAATATTAATACCAGCAGTATCGGCAACCAAAGTTTTAGCCGCTTGCAGTAATAGGTCTGAGATAATATCTTTCAAGGTCGTTTCTTAAAAAAAGCTGCTTATTGTGAATAGATTGCATTAATTTTGCGAAGCCAGTATTTTAACTCAATAAACGATTACACTAAAATTATCTATTTACAGCACATAACCGAGTATTAAAAACAAAATCACTATGGCAATGCAAATCCTTAGAATTGGACTTGATGTACCGTTAAATCGTTTATTTGATTATATCAATGCGGGATTTAAAGCACAGATCGGTGCGCGTGTTGTGGTTTCTTTTGCTGGCAGGCATTTGGTTGGGGTGATTGTCGATATTGTAAGCCAATCGGATGTGCCACTCGATAAATTGAAACCAGTACAGCATGTTTTTGATGATGTCGTTTTTGATGCCCAGTTGTTTAAATTGCTGAAATTTTGTGCGGACTATTATCACTATCCGCTCGGGCAAGCCATGATGGCAGCTTTGCCATTGCGGTTACGTCGAATTAAACCTGCCGTTACACGCAAAACTTATGTCTACCGGCTCAATGGTGCCATCGATATGGCGACAATATCAAACCGACAAATAGTGTTGAAACGCATTGTGGAAGCATTGCATCAAAACGATAGTCTGAGTGAAACACAATTATCAGAAATTTCAACCAGCTGGCGAAAAGCGATAGCGACGTTAAAAGCAATGCACTGTCTACAACAAACAGAAGTGGTGGCTATCAAAACTGGCTTGCAATCCTCCGCTGTCGTGCCAACGCTAAACGAAGAACAGCAACAAGTGATTCAAGCTGTTTTAGCCGAAGCACACCACTTTAAAGCGTGGCTGTTATATGGCATTACTGGTAGTGGTAAAACAGAAGTCTATATACAACTATTACAATCATTACTACTAGAAAAGGATGCTCAAGCGCTCATTTTAGTCCCAGAGATTAATTTAACACCACAATTGGAAGCGCGGTTTAGAAGTCGCTTAAATCAATATCCATTAGTCACGTTGCATAGTCATTTGAGCGAAAGTGAGCGCTTGCAATCGTGGCTAGCAGCGAACTCAGGTGCTGCCAAAATTGTAATTGGTACACGATTGAGTGTATTCAGCGCAATGCCAAAACTGAAGTTGATTGTGATTGATGAAGAGCATGATGGCTCTTATAAACAGCAAGATGGTATGCGTTATCACGCACGAGATATTGCGATTATGCGAGCTAAGCAACTTAATATTCCCATTGTCATGGGCAGCGCAACGCCTTCATTAGAAACTTGGCACTTGGCTAAGAAGCAACAATACGGATTATTGCAGTTGAAGCAGCGTGCGGTCGAAAACGCGCAGTTACCTAAAATTCACTGTATTGATGTAGGTAAATCCCCTACAGAAAATGGCTTATCTCCTATTCTGATTAAAGCCATGCGCGAACGGTTAGCACGTGGTGAACAAAGTTTATTATTTCTCAATCGGCGTGGTTATGCCCCTGTTTTGCATTGCAATGCTTGCCAATGGATTGCGCCTTGTGTGCGTTGTTCTGCAAGGCTGGTTGTGCATTTGGGACAACGGCAACTGAAATGCCATCATTGTGGGCATGAACAAGCCATCCCACTACAATGTCCAGATTGTGGCAATCCAGATTTAAGCCCCGTTGGTCAAGCCACACAGCGCTTGCAACAGACTTTAATGGATTTATTTCCCACTGCAAATATTGCCAGAGTTGATCGAGATAGCGTGCGTAATAAAGACGCGTTAACCGATTTATTAAAAAAAGTACAACGCAAAGAGGTCGATATTTTAGTGGGCACCCAAATGTTGGCAAAAGGTCATGATTTTCCACATTTAACCTTAGTGGGTGTGATAGATACTGATACTGCACTGTTTAGTCCAGATTTCCGTGCAAGTGAGCGACTGTTTTCGCAGTTAATGCAAGTTTCTGGTCGTGCTGGTCGTGCAGAAAAAGCGGGTGAAGTCTTGATACAAACCACGTTCCCACAACACGCACTGTTTCATGCTTTACGTGATCAAGATTATGAAGCGTATGCTGATACACTACTTGATGAGCGTAGCATGATGCAATTTCCTCCAATCACCTACTTTGCTTTGCTGAAAGCAGAAGCAAGTACTTACAATCAAGTATTACTTTTTTTAAACGAAGCTGTTGCGCAAGCGCAGCGTATTCCTAATGATGTGATGATTTATGACCCGCTCAGACCGCAAATGGCACGCTTGAACAATATGGAACGCGGTCAATTACTGCTACAAGCAAATAACCGAGGGGCATTGCATCGATTATTAACACAATGGATACCAATACTACGCACACACAAACTAGCGCATAAAGTGAGGTGGGTTGTGGATATTGATCCGATTGAGTTTTAACAAACTAAAAAGTAACAATTGCCTTATTTCGTTGTCTACACTGATAGCAATTTATTAATTTGATTTGGTAATCAATATGGCGAAAGCCATTAAACAGTTTAGTTTTATTTGAGCTGTCACCAAGAGATGCCTAACGCTTTAATTTATCTGTTTTACATAAATGAGTATAAAATTGCTAAAAACATTTCCCAAAAGATAGAGAGAATATGACAAAAACACCACCTTGCGTGATGACATTTGCAGCTACTGATCCTAGTGGTGGCGCTGGTTTACAAGCGGATATGTTGACTTTGGCAAGCATTGGTTGCCATCCCCTTTCTGTTGTGACAGGAGTGACGGTACAAGATACCGTAGGAGTAGAAGGTGTGATGGCGCTAGAAGCGGACTGGATTAATGATCAAGCGCGAACGATTTTAGAAGATGTAGAAGTAGCAGCTTTTAAATTGGGTTTACTTGGTAGCGTAGAAAATATTGCAGTAATAGCAGAAATTATGGCTGATTATCCCAATGTACCACTATTAATTGATCCTATTTTAACTTCAGGACGTGGTGATGATTTAGCCAATGAAGAAATGCAAGCAGCGATGTGTGAGCTGTTATTTCCACAAGCAACACTGATTACCCCAAATAGCATAGAAGCACGTCGTTTAGCTTTTTATGATGAAGGTGATGAGATTAAACATACCTCATTAGAAGAGTCGGCGCAGCGTTTATTAAGTATGGGTACAGAATATGTATTGATTACGGGCACACATGAACGATCGCTAGATGTTGCAAACGTATTATACGGATCAGAAGGCTTGATTAAAGAATACCATTGGGAACGTTTAATTGGCAGTTATCACGGCTCAGGCTGTACATTAACCAGTGCGATTGCTGCTTGTATGGCGCATGGTTTAACCATAGAAGAAGCATTGCAAGAGGCGCAAGAGTACACTTGGCAAACGCTTAAAAATGCCTTCAGACCAGGTATGGGACAGTTTATTCCAGACCGATTTTTTTGGGCGAGAGATGAAGCAGAAGCGCTGGCAGACGATGTTGAAAAGCCGTCCTCAATCCAACATTAGTGGTTTATACGCCATTACACCAGATGCGCTTGATACTGAACACTTAATTGCAAAAGTACAAAGTGTATTAGAGGGTGGTGTTTGTTTATTGCAGTACCGTAATAAAATTGCTGACGCCGCATTGCGACTGCAACAAGCGAAAGCATTGTTAACGCTATGCCGTCAGTATCGAGTTCCCCTGATTATTAATGATCATCTCGCTTTATGTGCAGAAATTGATGCAGATGGTTTGCACGTGGGTGCCGATGATGATCAATTGACAGAGGCGCGAAAATTGCTTGGTCAGCATAAGATTATTGGCGTTTCATGCTATAACCAACTAAGACTGGCGAAAAAAGCGCAAGCTGATGGTGCAGATTATGTTGCTTTTGGTGCATGTTTTGCATCTGCCACCAAACCGAAGGCGCCAACAGCACCACTCAGCTTATTTGCACAAGCAAAGCAAGAAATACACATACCGATTGTTGGTATAGGGGGCATTACTCTAGAAAACGCCCAACAAGTAAAGCAGGCTGGGGCAGATGTAATCGCTGTTATTAGCACACTTTTTAATGCAGATTCGATTACAGAAACCAGCCAACAATTTCATTTAATTTTTAAGCAATAACGATATAATCAAAACCATGAATTCACAAAATCAAATACTTTTCGAAAAATCACAACATCTTATTCCAGGCGGTGTTAATTCGCCAGTACGTGCCTTTCGTAGCGTGGGCGGCACGCCTATTTTCTTCAAAAAAGGCTTAGGCGCTAAGCTTTGGGATGTTGATGGGAAAGAATACATCGACTACATTAACTCTTGGGGTCCGATGATTCTTGGACATGCACATCCTGAAGTCATCGCAGCAGTACAAGCAGTCGCTGCGAATAGTTTATCGTTCGGCGCCCCAACTGGCTTAGAGTTGGAAATGGCAGAAACCATTAACAAATTGGTGCCTAGTATGGAGCAAATACGCTTGGTGAGCTCTGGTACCGAGGCCACCATGAGCGCTATACGTGTTGCACGTGGATTTACCGGGCGTAGCAAACTAGTCAAGTTTGAAGGTTGTTATCATGGCCATGCAGATTCGCTTTTAGTTAAAGCAGGTTCGGGCTTGTTGACTTTTGGTGAGCCAGATTCAGCGGGTGTGCCAGCCGAAGTGGCAGCTAATACGTTAACCTTGCCCTATAACGATGTTGAACAACTGGAAGCTTTATTTAAACAGTCGGGTGATGCAATTGCTTGCGTCATTATTGAGCCTGTTGTTGGTAATATGAATTTGGTTAAACCAAAAGAAGCATTTTTAAAAGCCTTGCGTGATTTGTGTACTAAGCACGGATCGGTACTCATTTTTGATGAGGTGATGACTGGTTTTCGCGTACATCTAGGGGGCGCCCAAGCGCTGTATGGTATTAAGCCAGATATGACAACCTTGGGTAAAGTGATTGGTGGTGGTTTGCCAGTTGGCGCTTTTGGCGGACGCAAAGACATTATGTCTGGTTTAGCACCATTAGGTAAGGTTTATCAAGCTGGTACCTTGTCCGGCAATCCAGTAGCAGTAACTGCGGGCCTTAAAACATTAGAATTAATTCAAGCACCGCATTTCCACCAACAGTTGGCAGCACAAACGCAAAAACTGGTTGATGGATTAATGGCAACAGCTAAAAAAGTGGGTGTTACTTTCAGTGCACAAAGTGTTGGTGGCATGTTTGGATTGTATTTTAGTGAGGCATGTCCAACTTGTTTTGATGAGGTAATGGCATCAGACAAAGCCGCTTTTAATCTGTTTTTTCACAGCATGCTCGATAGTGGCATTTATCTTGGACCCTCTGCTTTTGAGGCTGGCTTTGTTTCAGCGGCGCACACAGATGCCGATATTGCAACAACCTTGTCAGCAGCAGAAAAAGCTTTTCACACAATTTTAGCGAGAAAATAACCCTAAACGTGTGCTATGTGATTGATAGCAAGCGTATTTAACGGTATTATTGAGGGTTCCGCTAAATGTACAGTAGTGCTTGAGAATAGAGTATGGATATAAACAATTCAATTAATCAGCAGGATTCTAAATTGACAAGACCAGCAATCGCTAAATTAGCGCCAGCAAAACAAGGCTTATATAGCCCAAATAATGAACATGACGCCTGTGGCGTTGGATTTGTTGCGCACATTAAAGGCAAAAAAAGTCATCAAATCGTTCAACAGGGTTTGGAGCTTTTAACCAACTTAACGCACCGCGGTGCGACAGGTTACGATCCTAAGCTAGGTGATGGTGCTGGTTTGTTAATGCAAATTCCAGATGCATTTATGCGTGAAGAAATGGCGAAATTAAACATTACGCTACCGCCAGTTGGTCAATATGCCGTTGGTAATTTATTTTTACCGCAAGTATCGAGCAATAGAGCGCAATGCGAAGGCGTGATTGAAAACATTCTGCAAGAAGAAGGTCAAGTGTTACTAGGTTGGCGCGATGTGCCTGTAGACAACAGCAATATTGCAGAAGCCGCACGTGATGTTGAACCGATGATGCGTCAATTGTTTATTGGTAGCAGTTTTGATGATCAAAATGCATTCGAACGCAAATGTTATGTGATGCGTAAGCGTATTGAACATGCAGTACGTGCATTAAATATTCAAGACAATGCTTATTTTTATGTGCCCTCTCTTTCTTCGCGCACCATCGTTTACAAAGGCATGTTATTAGCCAATGAAGTGGGTGTTTATTACAAAGATTTGACGGATGAGCGCGTCGTTTCTGCATTGGCTTTAGTGCATCAACGTTTCTCAACCAATACTTTCCCGTCATGGCATTTGGCACATCCTTTCCGTATGATTGCGCACAATGGTGAAATTAATACAGTGCAAGGCAATGTAAACTGGATGACGGCACGCCATGCGGCAATGCATTCTGAATTGTTGGGTGAAGATTTAGAAAAAGTATGGCCGCTAATTGTGCCAGGTCGTTCTGATTCTGCTTGTTTTGATAACTGCTTAGAGTTATTGGTTGCCGGCGGCTATAGCGTGCCCCATGCCATGATGATGATGATTCCAGAAGCCTGGAGTGAAAAAACCATCATGGATGATGATAGACGTGCTTTCTATGAATACCATGCCGCGATTATGGAGCCATGGGATGGGCCAGCGGCAGTTGCGTTTACCGATGGCAAAATTATTGGTGCTACGCTCGATCGAAATGGCCTACGTCCAGCACGTTATTTAGTGACGGATGATGACATCGTGATGATGGCCTCTGAAATGGGTGTGTTAACTTTCCCAGAGGAAAAAATTGTTAAAAAATGGCGTTTACAGCCAGGTAAAATGTTGATGATAGACATGGAGCAGGGCCGTATCATTGACGATGAAGAAGTCAAAAGCACATTGACAACAGCTAAGCCTTATCGTCAATGGATTGATGCAACACGTTACAACATTGCTGATTTGCCAAAAGTTGAAGCTCAGTTTGATTTGAAAGCAAGCTTGTTAGATACACAGCAAGCCTTTGGTATGACTCAAGAAGATATTAAATTCTTGATCGAGCCGATGATTAAAAACGGTGAAGAGGCTGCTGGCTCTATGGGCAACGATGCAGCGCTACCAGTGTTATCAAGTAAACCAAAAGTGTTATACAACTACTTTAAGCAGTTATTTGCACAGGTGACTAATCCACCAATTGATCCGATTCGTGAAGAAATGGTGATGTCTTTAGTAACATTTTTAGGCCCTAAACCTAATTTGCTGGAGATGAATGAAACAAAACCAGATCCACGCTTAGAGGGTAGTCAGCCGATATTGAGCGAAGAAGCCTTTGCCAAAATGATGGCAATCCAATCCATTACCAATGGTGATTACAACGCGATATCGTTGGATATGTGTTATCCAGCTTCGCAAGGTGTTGCAGGTATGTCAGCTGCCTTAAGTGCATTGTGTGCACAAGCCGAACAATCCGTAGCAAAAGGCTTCAATATTATCGTATTGAATGACATGAATATGGATGGCAACATGGTGGCTATTCCTGCTTTATTAGCGACCTCAGCCGTGCATATGCATCTGGTGGAAGCGGGACTGCGTACACAAACAGGTTTGGTTGTTTCAACAGGCTCTGCACGTGAAGTGCACCATTTTGCTTTGTTAGCAGGCTATGGTGCGGAAGCAATATTCCCATGGTTAACATATAAAACTATCGCGAGTATTTCTGATAAACCGGCAGAGAGCAGTGAAAAATTCATTAAAGCCATTGGTAAAGGCTTATACAAAGTCATGTCAAAAATGGGTATTTCTACCTATCAGTCATATTGTGGCGCGCATATCTTTGAAGCGATTGGTTTAAATTCACAATTTATCAATACTTACTTTAAAGGCACCACAACACAAATTGAAGGTATTGGTTTAGAGCAAGTTGCTGAAGAAGCCCTGCGTCTACATCAAGCAGCTTTTGGCAATGATCCAGTACTGAGTAACGCGCTAGATGCAGGTGGTGAGTATGCCTACCGTATACGTGGTGAAGAGCATATGTGGACGCCACAATCGGTTGCTAAATTGCAAAACGCGACGCGTACCAATCAATATGAAACGTATAAAGAATATGCAAAATTAATCAATGATCAAACCCGTCGTCATATGACACTGCGTGGTTTATTTGAGATTAAACCCGTAGGTAAAGCAATCCCATTAGAAGAGGTTGAGCCAGCAAAAGAAATCGTTAAACGTTTCGCAACGGGTGCCATGTCAATGGGTTCAATTTCTACTGAAGCACATGCAACACTGGCTATCGCAATGAATCGTATCGGCGGTAAATCCAATACTGGAGAAGGCGGCGAGGATAAAAAGCGTTACATTCCAGTAGCAACAGACACTAGCATGTCTGAAGTGTTCGGTAAGGAATTTATTGAAGCGGATGTGAAATTAAAAGCAGGCGATTCAATGCGCTCTCGTATTAAACAAGTAGCGAGTGGTCGTTTTGGAGTAACAGCAGAATATTTGGCGAGTGCTGACCAAATTCAAATCAAAATGGCGCAAGGTGCTAAACCAGGTGAAGGTGGTCAATTGCCAGGGCATAAAGTTAGCCAATATATTGCGATGTTGCGCTTTAGTGTGCCAGGTGTAGGTTTAATTTCGCCACCGCCACATCATGATATTTATTCGATTGAAGATTTAGCGCAATTGATTCATGACTTAAAAAATGCCAATCCAAATGCAACTATCTCGACCAAACTGGTTTCTGAAACAGGTATCGGTACGGTTGCTGCGGGTGTGGCAAAAGCAAAATCAGACCATATTGTGGTCGCTGGCCATGACGGTGGTACTGGCGCCTCGCCATTAACCTCGGTGAAGCATGCGGGTACGCCTTGGGAACTAGGTCTTGCTGAGACACAACAAACTTTGGTATTAAACCAATTGCGCGGACGTGTAATTGTACAAGCTGATGGTCAAATGAAAACAGGTCGCGATGTTGTTATTGGCGCTTTGTTAGGCGCTGATGAGTTCGGTTTTGCAACCGCGCCTTTAGTCGTTGAGGGCTGTATTATGATGCGTAAGTGTCATTTAAATACTTGCCCAGTGGGCGTTGCAACACAAGATCCAGAATTGCGTAAGAAATTTACTGGTGAACCAGAACATGTTGTCAATTATTTCTTCTTTGTTGCTGAAGAGATTCGTGAATTAATGGCAAGTATTGGTATCGCTAAATTTAGTGATTTAATTGGCCGTGCAGATTTACTTGATATGCAAGCAGGTATTGATCACTGGAAAATTAACGGTCTAGATTTTAGCAAAATCTTCCACTTGCCTGATATGCCTGCAAGCGTGGCTAGACATCATGTGGAAGATCAAGAGCACGGGCTAATCAATGCATTAGATAATGCATTGATTAAAAAAGCTAAAGCAGCAATTGAAAGCGGCGAAAAAGTCGTGATTGATACACCAATTGTGAATACCAATCGTACGGTTGGTACTATGTTGTCGAATCAAATTGCGAGTAAATATGGCAATGCTGGACTGCCTGACAACACGATTAATATTAATTTTACGGGTACTTCAGGCCAAAGTTTTGCTGCATTTTTAGCCAAAGGCATCACCTTTACCCTAACCGGTGAAGGTAACGATTACGTTGGAAAAGGCTTGAGTGGCGGCCGTATTATTATTAAACCGCCTGCTGCTTTCCGTGGTATTTCACATGACAATATTATTGTTGGAAACACAGTCATGTATGGCGCAACAGCGGGAGAAACGTATTTCAGCGGTGTAGCAGGTGAGCGTTTCTGCGTGCGTAATTCAGGCGCATCGACCGTTGTTGAAGGCGTTGGTAATCATGGTTGTGAATACATGACTGGTGGCACGGTTGTAGTGCTTGGTTTGACAGGTCAAAATTTTGCAGCAGGCATGAGTGGCGGAGTGGCCTATATTTATGATGTAGATGGTCAATTTGCTAAACGTTGCAACATGAGCATGGTGGCATTAGAAAAGGTTGAGTCGGCAGATGCTGATATTGGTAAAGTACAACACTTAGGTCAGCCTGATGAGAACATTTTAAAAGGCTTAATTCAGAATCATGCAGAATTAACAGGTAGCCAGCGTGCTAAAGCCATTCTGGCAGATTGGGATAAGGAAAGAGCTCAATTTGTTAAAGTAATGCCGATTGAATATAAACGCGCACTAACAGAGTTAGCTGCAGCAGTCAGTAAGGAAGCCGCATAATGGGTAAAGTAACAGGATTTAAAGAGTTTGAGCGACTAGCAGAAGCTAATCTTCCAGTTGAAGAGCGCGTCAAAAATTACAAAGAGTTTGTACTGCATTTAACAGATGAACAAGCAAAAGTGCAAGGCGCACGTTGCATGGATTGTGGTATTCCTTTTTGTACATCTGGTTGCCCAGTTAACAACATTATCCCAGATTTTAATGACTTGGTTTATCAGCAAGATTGGAAGCAAGCGATTGACGTTTTGCACTCCACAAACAACTTCCCAGAGTTTACTGGACGGATTTGTCCTGCACCTTGTGAGGCAGCTTGTACCTTAAATATTAATGATGATGCGGTTGGTATTAAATCCATCGAGCATGCCATTATTGACAAGGCATGGGAAAATGATTGGGTTATTCCACAAATCAATCCAAATAAAACCGGTAAAAAAGTAGCGGTGGTTGGATCAGGTCCTGCTGGATTAGCTGCTGCACAACAATTAGCGCGTGCTGGACATGCTGTTACAGTGCTTGAAAAAAATGATCGTATTGGTGGATTATTACGCTACGGTATTCCAGATTTTAAAATGGAAAAGCTGCATATTGACCGCCGTATGGCGCAAATGGAAGCAGAAGGCGTCACGTTTAAGACAAATCAATACGTAGGCGAAAATGTAAAAGCAACCGATGTATTAAATGAATACGATGCTGTTATATTGGCTGGTGGTGCAGAGTACCCACGTGATTTGCCTGTACCTGGCCGAGAGTTAGATGGTGTGCACTTTGCGATGGATTTTCTAGCACCTAATAATAAAGTCGTTGCTGGCGATCATATTCCCAATCAAATAAAAGCGACAGGCAAGCACGTTGTAGTGATTGGCGGTGGTGACACGGGTTCTGATTGTGTCGGCACTTCTAACCGTCATGGTGCAGCGAGTGTTACTCAGTTTGAATTGATGCCACAACCACCAATACAAGAAAATCGTGCATTAACATGGCCCAACTGGCCTCTCAAAATGCGTACATCAAGCTCGCATGAAGAGGGTGCAGAACGTGATTGGTCTGTGGGCACAAAAGCATTAATTGGTGAAAACGGCAAGGTAACTGGCTTACAAGGAGTCAAGCTAGAGTGGAAAGGCCGCGAGATGGCTGAGGTACCAGGCTCAGAATTTATAATTAAAGCCGACTTAGTTTTATTGGCAATGGGTTTTGTGTCGCCCTTGCAGAACGTACTCGATGCATTCGGTGTAGAAAAAGATAATCGTGGCAATGCAAAAGCAACGACAGATGGTGATGGTTGCTATCATACTAGTGAAGATAAAGTATTTGCTGCAGGGGATATGCGTCGTGGTCAATCACTAGTTGTATGGGCTATTCGTGAAGGACGACAGTGCGCGCGAGCGGTAGATGAGTATTTAATGGGCTCATCAGTATTACCACGCTAATTAACCAAATTACGCAATAGGCATAATAGTAGTACGATAATGGGGATACGAAAGCTGTATCCCCAATTTTTTTGAAAGAGTCAATATGCAAGTATTACAGAATGATACGTTTTTAAAAGCACTGATGCGTCAACCAACAGATTACACGCCTGTTTGGATGATGCGACAAGCTGGACGGTATTTACCTGAGTATAAAAAAACGCGGCAAAATGCTGGCACCTTTATGGATCTGTGCCGTAACGCGCAGTTTGCGACTGATGTAACATTGCAACCATTAGATCGTTATCCATTATTAGATGCGGCAATTTTATTTTCAGATATTTTAACTGTTCCTGATGCTATGGGATTGGGCTTATCGTTTGAAGCTGGCGAGGGTCCAAAATTCGAGAAAACCTTACAGCACGAAGCAGATATAAAAAAACTGATTGTGCCTGATATGGCTGATTTGCAATATGTATTTAATGCGGTATCGAGTATTCGCAAAGCCTTAAACGGGCGTGTGCCTTTGATTGGGTTTTCTGGCAGCCCTTGGACGCTAGCGACTTATATGATTGAAGGAAAGGGAGGCACAGATTTCCTAACCACAAAAAAAATGGCGTATGCCAGACCTGATTTGTTGCACCATATTTTAGAAACAACGGCACAAACGGTTATTCAATATCTCAATGCACAAATTGAAGCTGGCGCACAAGCGGTCATGATTTTTGATTCTTGGGGCGGTGCGCTCTCGCACAATGCCTATATTGAATTTTCACTCAATTATATGAAAACCATTATTGCTGGTTTAACTAAAACAGCAGAAGGTCGAAAAGTGCCTTGTGTAATGTTCACCAAAGGCGGTGGGCTTTGGTTAGAGGCACAAGCTGAATCTGGTGCTGATGCATTAGGGTTGGACTGGACAATTGATATTGGCCAAGCCAGAGCGCGCGTAGGTAAGCAAGTAGCATTGCAAGGTAATTTAGATCCAGCAGTTTTATTATCTACACCAGAAGCGATAGAAAAAGAAGTGGCGAATATTTTATCCAGCTATGGCAGCGGAAACGGACATGTATTCAATTTAGGTCATGGTATTACGCAGTGGACACCACCAGAAAATGCTGCTGCATTTTTAGAAGCTGTGCGAAAACACAGTTTGCAATATCATACTTAATGAAGGGCAAAAAAAATGACCCAATAATGGGTCATTTTAATCGAGGTTTTTACACCTCAGGTTTTATTGCAAACTTAAGCTTTTTGAATGTTAGAAGCTTGTTTACCTTTTGGACCATCAGTAACGTCGAATGTTACTTTTTCGTTTTCTTTCAAACTTTTGTAACCGCTATCAACGATTGCTGAGAAGTGAGCGAATAAATCGTCACCACCTTCATCTGGAGTAATAAACCCAAAACCTTTTGAATCATTAAACCATTTTACTGTTCCTGTTGCCATGTCTTATATCTTTCATACTTTAAATAGGGAGGCAC
>CBFHHI010000004.1:0-51301 GCA_965655675.1 Methylophilaceae bacterium
GGTCACTTCCAATGCCTCTTCTAGCAGCACCAAAATATTCCGATAGCGCTCACCGCCCATCACCAGTGCAATACCTAAAAATAGTGCAAAAATGACTACTGATAACACTTTACCTTCTGCTAAAGATTGAAATGGATTTACAAATAAGTTGTGTAGAAAGTGTGCTAAGAAAGCTGATAACGGCATTTGTTGCGCTTGGAAGTTTTGCATTGCGCCTTCAAACATGCTAAATGCTAAACCAGCGCCAGGCTGAAAGTAATTGCTAGCCGCCATGCCGACTATCATGGCAATCACCATTGTAAACACAAAAAATACAAGGGTAGAAATCCACACGGCATGCATTTGTTGATGTTGGCGCAAATTGGCAATGCCCACCACAATGCTACAAAACACCAACGGAATTAAAATCATTTTCAGCAAATCGATAAATAAAGTACCGACAATCGTGGCAGCATATAAGCTAGTAGAAGCACCGGTGCTCTCGATGCCTGTTTTCTGTAACAACAAGCCGATTAACACACCAAACAGGGCGCCCAGTACTATCTGTAGATTGAGACTAGGTCGTTTCATGGGCAATCACTTTTAAAGAATTTAATTTGATGAGCCACTTTACCTATTTTTGTTTATTTAATAAAGAATCTGTTTTGTATGGCACTTTACCAGCGGGCACTAACTTTGATGCAGTTTCGATATGCAAATCCTGATCATCAAAAAAGATATGTGGTTTGAATGCTTTTAAAATAGCCGCTTTATTGAGCCCGCCCAAAAAGAACACTTCATTGACATAAACACCCCAATGGCGCAATGTATTAATCACGCGCATCTCAGCAGGGGCACTTCTTGCTGTCACAATGGCTAGGCGGATTGGCGACATTTCCACACCAAATGGCAACCGACTTTGCAATTTAGCCAGCTTTTGCAGAAATGACGCATATGGACCTTCCAGCATTGGCACATGTTGTTGCAAATCTTCATTTTGCTGAAACTCATCCAAGCCTTTTGATTTAAAAATCAGTTCACTACTTTCATCAAATAGTACCGCATCGCCATCAAAAGCAATTCTGACTTGATCACTCGGCAACTGATCAATATCTTTGGGCGGTTCTTTTAATAAAGCAACTGCACACTTACCTGCATCCATGACTTTTTGGGCATCTTTAATATTGGTTGTTAAAAACAAATCCACATCAAAAGCCTCAATATAATCAGCAACCGACTCACCACCAGTAAAGGCATGTCGGCTAATTTTTAAGCCTAATTTTCTAATGTTATTAAAGACACGCACACCCGTTTCAGGACTGTTTCTTGACATCACAACCACCTCAACTAATGGCGATTCATCTTTCTGATGAAACTTATTGAGCTCTAACAAAGCCCTAATCAGTGGCATACCAGTACCATCTAGTAAGGGCTCACTTTCTCTCGCAAGCATATATTGACGATACTCAACAACGGCCTTTTCAACATCCACTTTCAATTGCTCTTGAAACAATCGATCTGCCTCACCTAGATCAAATAAGGCCGTTGCTGATATGCCAACAACTAAGGTGTTAGAAAGGTCAAGAGACATGATTAAGCTGCTTTCTTTGGCGACTGGATATCAGGCTTAATCTCAGCCAGTTTTTTTTCGAATACTGCAGCAAAAAAACCATCTGTTCCATGTAAATGTGGCAATAATTGTAAATATTTTCCAGTATCTAAATGAATCTGCTGCTGTGCTAATACTTCGTTTGCTGGCACTACAATAAATTCTGGATGCGCGCTTAAAAAGGCCTCAGCTATGGCTTCGTTTTCTTCTTGAAGCAAACTGCAGGTTGCATACACTACGCGACCACCCGCTTTAACCAGTTTCGCTGCGCGCGCCAAAATATTGGTTTGCTTTTCATTAAGTTCAATCACATCTTGCTCTGTCTGGCGCCACTTTAAATCAGGATTGCGACGCAAAGTCCCCAAACCACTACACGGCGCATCTACTAATACTCGGTCAAACTTAGCGTTTAATCGTTTTAGCTTTAAATCATTTTCGTTATTAATAATTTGTGCATTTAAATTGGATAATCCAGAACGCTTTAGCCGTTTTCCCAAATTATTCAAGCGTTTTTCTGATACATCAAACGCATATAAACGGCCAGTATTTCGCATGAGTGCGCCCAACGCCAAGGTCTTGCCGCCTGCACCAGCGCACAAATCCGCCACCATTTGACCGCGTTTAGGTGCAACCAAATAACTTAAAATCTGGCTACCTTCATCTTGCACTTCAATGTTGCCTTCAGTAAACAATACATGCTTACTGATACCAACACGATTCGGCATGCGAATGCCAATAGGGGAATAAGGCATCGCTGTAATCATATTTTCATTATTAATATTTTCGGCAATCATTTTGGCAAGCACTTCTTCTGGTGTGCCCTTGATAGTATTCACACGTAAATCTAATGTTGCTTGTTCAAACATACTACGACAGATAGTGAGTGCCTGCGTTTCACCATATTGCACCACCAGTTTTTCCCATAGCCAATCACGCACATCCGCCTGAACAGCGATAGGAAAACCTTCTGTTGATTTAGCTTTAATGGCAACAGCCCACTCTTTCTGTTGCTCAGTGAGCATGTCATCTAAATCGCGCAAGCTACGACCTTGTACACGAAGCAACCACGCTAAAATGAGTTTTCGTGCGTCATCAGGATCATTTTCTTCATTTGCTGTCAGCGTGCTTAAAAAACGCAGCCGTCTAATCACACCATAGACACTTTCGGCAATAAACGCGCGCTCTTTGTTACCTAAATCGCGATTGTTGCGAAAAAATTCGCTCATTTTGGCATCAGCTGGTTTATCAAAGTTAAGCATGTCGTTGAGTAACATAGCTGCTTGACGGAGTAAATTTGGTGTCATTGTTGTAGCGATTCTTGAATAGGTTGAATGAGATTAATATGAATGACTATTGTAATCAAAAGCTGCAGCACACTGCTGATTGATAGCAGTTGCTGCAAAATAGGCCGACTTTACTCAAGCGTCAACTTGATTAAAGTTTGCTCAAATTTAGCGCCGTCATCATACATGACTACTTTAATTGGCAAATAATAATGGTCTTTTGCCAGATAAATGATTTTTGGTTCATCTGTGTTGCGCTCTGTTAATGTCACCACATTAAAGCTACCTGCTTTGGTTTTTTGCACTTGTACATTGCTCATGACCGCATAGTCAGTCACGGACAGCTTTTTACCAGTTGTTAGCGGCAGTGCAAACAAGGGCTGCATCGGCGGTCTAAACATAAACTGATACATAATACTCAATAAATCCTGCGTGCCATCCTCTAGCGCCTGCGCTAACTCGCGCCCTTTCACTTGCATATTTAAGCGTTGATTTTCCCAATCAAAATCATTAATTAATGTCCGTTTAGCATTGGCGCTTTGTAATGATTCAAAATGCAATGGTTTTAAACCATGCTGAGTTACAAGGCCATTGCTTTTTAGTTCTCGCTTGCCTAACAATGCATAAACACCAATACCCTGTGTCACAGACTCAATGACATATTGGTTATTTTCTTGGCTAAAGCGCTCAGTTACATTAGCAAATAATTTTCCATCACGCTGTAATTCATATTCCAGCGTCACTTTTTTAGGTGCAGCATACGCATAATGGATTGTCATCATGCTTAACAAGCCTAATAAAATGCACTGCCTAATCTTTAACAAAATCATCGTTTATCCTCACTTAAATGGCCGTCACATCATATAACGGATACGCTTTATGTTTCGTTGTCATGATTGGATTGTCACTTTTAAACCTACCATCACTTACATGACAATCGTCGGCGCTTCTCCTGTACCTTGTGCGCGAATCTGACCAATCTGATAAACCGTCTCACCTTTTGCTTCTAATACTTTTTTGGCCTCAGCGACATCCGCTTGCGCCACAATCACCACCATGCCAATGCCACAGTTGAAGGTTTTATACATTTCGTTATCGGCAATATTTCCTTGTTTTTTCAACCATTTAAATAGAGGCGGTAGCTCCCAACTATTAGCACTAATTTCTGCTGTTAATCCTTCTGGTAACACACGTGGCACATTTTCTGTAATACCGCCGCCCGTAATATGCGCCATACCTTTGACTTTTACTCTTTCTAATAAGCCTAAAATGGATTTAACGTATAACTTAGTCGGCATCATCACCACGTCTTTGAATTTTCGACCATGAAAATCTGATTCCATATCCACACCAGATTTCTCAATTAGTTTTCGAATCAATGAATAACCATTTGAATGCGCGCCGCTCGAAGCTAAGCCCAACACCACATCACCTTCAGTAATGGTTGATCCATCAATAATATTGGCTTTGTCGACGCAGCCAACCACAAAACCCGCTAAATCATATTCACCTGCTGGATACATACCGGGCATTTCTGCCGTTTCGCCGCCGACCAAAGCGCAACCAGATTCTTCACAGCCTGCCGCAATTCCCTTAATCACATGAGCAGCCGTGCCAACATCTAATTTGCCGCAAGCAAAATAATCTAAAAAGAATAACGGCTCAGCGCCTTGCACTAAAATATCGTTCACACTCATCGCGACTAAATCAATACCCACGGTATCATGTTGATTGAGTTCAAACGCAAGTTTTAGCTTTGTACCCACGCCATCTGTCCCAGAAACTAGCACAGGCTCTTTAAACTTAGTTGGCATGGCAAACATAGAACCAAAACCACCAATCGCACTCATCACTTCTGGACGCATGGTGCGTTTAGCAAACGGCTTGATTTGGTCAACTAAAGCATCACCTGCTTCAATATCAACACCAGCGTCGCGGTAGGTTATAGGGGTATCGTTAGAATGTGCGCTCAAAATAGTCTCATTTCATCTTATTTCAGTATTATCTTTAGGGATGGTTACTCAGCGTTTATCAATATGTTTCTTAATAAATTACGTTAAGCTGTTTAACTTCAGTATAATTTTGCTTATCGCTTATTTTACAAGCGCACATTTTAACTCACTATGGCCATTCAACCAAAAAACAACGCAACAATTGCCCGTATTTTTGGCGATAATCGCTGGACCATTTTCGCCCTACTACTGCTGTTTGCCTTTTATCAATTAGCACCGATCATGACGCCATTTTTAGCGGCTGCTATTTTGGCCTATATTTGCGATCCTCTTGTCGACAAACTCAGTCTGATTGGCTTTAGACAATATCAATTTGGCAGAACACCAGCCACTATCATCGTTATGGTGACACTCATCGCTTTGATCATTGGCGTTTTATTGATATTAATCCCCCTGTTGCAACAACAATTCATACGTACTGCAGATCGGCTACCGATTCTTATCGATTACTTTCGCTCGCAGGTTGAACCATGGTTAGCCACTCATTTAGGCATGCAACTTGCCATTGATATGACGCAAATTCAACAAATACTAAGCGAGCACTGGTGGGAAACTGGCAATATTGCCAGCAATTTCTTAAAAATAGCAGGCAATAAAGGATTAGCATTGATTGGCATAGTGACCAATCTTTTATTATTACCAATTGTTTTATTCTACATTTTGCGTGACTGGGATCATCTTATTGAAAAAGCAGCGCGTCTCATTCCAAGAAAATGGCTAGCAAAAGCCACAGATATATTCTCAGAGATTGATCAGGTATTGGCACAATTTCTCCGTGGACAACTATCTGTCATGCTTTGTTTATCCCTCTTTTACAGTATAGGCTTATCGATAGCCGGTCTAGAAATGGCATTATCAGTGGGTCTGCTCGCTGGACTACTCAGCTTTATTCCCTACTTGGGATTTGCTATTGGTTTTCTCATGGCACTATTACTCGGTTTACTACAATTTAATACGCTAGTGGGCATGATGCCCATCCTCTTGGTATTTGGTATTGGTCAAGTCCTTGAAAGTTACATCCTCACGCCTTACTTGGTAGGCGATCGTATTGGACTTCACCCTGTTATCGTTATTCTTGCCTTATTAGCTGGCGGACAACTATTTGGATTTGCTGGCGTATTGCTTGCCTTACCTGTCACTGCAGCACTTGCAGTTGGTCTACGCCATGCCAAGCAAAACTACTTGCAAAGCGATGCTTACTTAAAATAGATATGAAGCAGCTTTTACTCGATATTCAGCCACCGCCACCGCAAACATTAGATAATTTTGTGATTGGTCATAATGCGGAAGCAATCGCCAGCATCCAACATTTACTCACAGGCTCTGCTGAATCTACTTTCATTTATTTATGGGGACCAACTGGCAGTGGCAAAAGTCATCTGCTAACTGCAGCATACAATCTTGGCATCCATATCGCCGATGATGTACACCTTTTAGACAGTGCCGCACAAATTGATTTATTTAACACCTACAACCAACTGAAGGCGAATGGTAGCAAACTCATTGCTGCAGGATTGCATGCCCCCTCACAAATGAAGCTGCGTGATGACCTTGCAACGCGTTTAGCTTGGGGGCTGGTATATCAACTACAACCTCTCACAGATACAGAAAAAATAGAAGCATTAAAAAATCATGCAACCGAGCGTGGCATGAGGTTGCCGGACGAAGTCATTACTTACTGTCTTCGCTATTTGCGTAGAGATCTGCCAACATTAATGTCTACTCTAAATGCGCTAGATGAATGGTCACTCACTGAGAAAAAACCAATCACAGTACCCATGCTAAAAAAACGATTGCAGCTAGACCTAGACATCTAACTTCATTAAACATCCTGTACAATTTCATGCTTGATAGATAAATACTATCCTACGTTAAAGATTAACTACATATGATACGCATAACCGAAATCAAACTCCCAATTGAGCAGGCGGATACGCTTAAACATCAAGATGATCAAATCAAAGCCGCCATACTCAAACGCCTAGCGATTCCCGAAACTGATTTAATCAGCTTTACCATTTTTAAGCGCGGCGTTGATGCGCGTAAATCGCATGCTATTTTATACGTATATAGCTTAGATATTGCGGTTAAGAACGAAGCGAGTTTGCTTGCTAAATTTAAGCGAGATCAACACATTAATCCTGCGCCCGATACCAGCTATCATTTTGTTGCGCAACGTAATGATTCGTCTAAGCAACGACCTATTGTGATTGGCTTCGGCCCCGCTGGCATTTTCGCAGCACTCATACTCGCCCAATCTGGCTTTAACCCCATCGTGCTAGAGCGCGGAAAAGAAGTGCGCAAACGCACCAAAGACACCTGGGGCTTGTGGCGTAAAAATACACTTAACCCAGAATCTAACGTGCAATTTGGCGAAGGCGGCGCAGGCACGTTTTCAGACGGCAAACTCTACAGCCAAATTAAAGACCCTAAGCATTATGGGCGCAAAGTGATTCAAGAGTTTATCAAAGCAGGTGCACCGCCAGAGATTCAATACGTCAGCCATCCACATATCGGTACGTTTAGATTGGTCGGTATGGTGGAAGAAATGCGCAACACGATTCAATCACTCGGCGGTGAAATCCGTTTTGAAAGCCGTGTCGATGATATTCACATTGAGAATAAACAGGTTCAGGGTGTGACATTACAAACGGGCGAATTTATCGCCACCAATCATTTGGTGTTAGCCGTCGGCCACAGCGCGCGCGACACCTTTGAAATGGTGTACAACAAAGGCATCTATGTGGAAGCCAAACCATTTTCAATTGGCTTCCGTATTGAGCACCCGCAAGGTTTGATTGATCGCGCACGATACGGTAAAAGCTATAGTGAAGACTTGTTAACCAAGCTTGGCGCGGCCGATTACAAGCTAGTGCATCATGCCAAAAATGGCCGTAGTGTCTATAGCTTTTGCATGTGCCCAGGAGGCACCGTGGTCGCAGCAGCCTCCGAACCTGAACGGGTTGTCACCAATGGCATGAGTCAATACAGCCGTAATGAGCGCAATGCCAATGCGGGTATTGTGGTGGGCATTACCCCAGAAGTTGACTACCCAGACCATCCACTCGCTGGCATGGCATTACAACGCCAATTAGAAAGCAATGCATACCTCATGGGAGGCAGTAACTACAATGCGCCTGGGCAACTCATAGGCGACTTTTTAGCCAACCGCCCTTCTACCCAGTTTGGCAAAGTACAACCTTCTTACACGCCCGGCGTGACCCTCACCAACCTTGCAGATGCTTTACCTGAATTTGCCATCACCGCCATGCGCGAAGCCATCCCCGCCTTTGCCAAACAAGTGCAAGGCTTTGACCTCGCCGATGGCGTACTCACAGGCGTAGAAACCCGCACCTCAGCCCCTATCCGCATCAAGCGTGACGATGATACTTTAGAGAGCATCAACACCAAAGGTTTATACCCTTGTGGTGAAGGTGCGGGCTATGCAGGTGGGATTTTATCGGCAGGTGTGGATGGGATTAAGATAGCGGAAGCGGTGGCACTAAGTTTGACAACACGAAATTGACATACGTCAATTACTCATGCTTCATCGAGCGTATACTAAAAAATCTTTCAATCTAACTTTGTAACTTTCAAGGAGATGACCATGAAAAAGAACGTAGGCGGTGTTGATCGCCCATTAAGAATAATTGTAGGTTTGGCGTTAATTGCATGGGTATTACTAGGGTCAGGGCCAACTTGGGCATGGATAGGTGTTGCGCCGTTACTGACAGGCCTATTGAATTTTTGTCCTGCTTATACGCTATTGGGCATTAATACTTGTAAAACAAAATAATTAAAACTGGTAACAGCAAACAGCTGCTACCAGTTTTTCTCGATTTTTTATTGTCTAATCAAATAATCAAACGCACCCAATGCTGCTTTTGAGCCCTCGCCCATGGCAATAATAATTTGCTTATAAGGCGTAGTAGTCACATCACCTGCCGCAAAAACACCTGGCAATGAAGTTGCGTTGTGTGCATTAATTTCTACTTCACCAAATTTGCTTAAATTTAATGTGCCTTTTAACCAATCGCTGTTAGGCAATAAGCCAATTTGTACGAAGACTGCATCTAGCTCTAGATGTTTGGCTTCACCAGTGACACGATCGGTGTAATCTAGGCCATTCATTTTATTACCATCTCCTGTGATGGCTGTTGTTTGTGCGCTTGGAATAATCGTTACATTATCTAAAGAGCGTAACTTTCTTTGTAATACTGCATCCGCTTTTAACTCGGTATCAAACTGCAACACAGTCACATGAGCAACAAACCCAGCCAAGTCAATTGCGGCTTCAACTCCCGAGTTACCACCACCAACAACTGCAACGGGTTTACCTTTAAATAAAGGACCATCGCAATGTGGGCAATAGGCCACACCTTTACCACGGTACTCTTTTTCTCCAGGCACATTTAATTCACGCCAGCGTGCACCTGTGGCTAAGATAACGGCTTTGCTTTTTAGGGTAGCACCACTCTCTAACTTAACCTCAATATAGTCGTTATTCTTATTACCCTCTTTACCTGGCTCAGCGAGGCTCACGGCGCGTTGCAAATTCATAACATCCACATCATAACTTTTTACATGTTCTTCTAATGCCATCACTAGTTTTGGGCCATCGGTCTCTTTAACTGATATAAAGTTTTCAATGGCGAGTGTATCCATCACCTGTCCGCCAAAACGTTCAGCCACAATACCGGTTTTAATCCCTTTACGGGCCGAATAAATGGCAGATGCTGCACCTGCTGGGCCACCACCAATAATCAATACATCATAAGGTGGCTTCTCATTTAATTTTTTTGCTTCGCGCGCAACAGCACCCGTATCAACTTTCACCAAGATTTCTTCTAGCTCCATGCGGCCTGCGCCAAATACTTCACCATTCAAATAAATGGTGGGAACAGACATAATCTCTTTTGCTTTTATTTCATCTTGATACAATCCACCTTCTACCATCACATGCGTAATGCTAGGATTAATCACAGCCATCATATTGAGCGCTTGCACAACATCTGGACAGTTATGGCAACTTAAAGAAACGTAAGTCTCAAAGTGAAATTCGCCTTCAATAGCCGCTATTTGGTCAATTTTTTCTTGCTCTAATTTCATGGGATGGCCGCCCGTGTGCAACAAGGCCAACACCAATGAGGTAAATTCATGTCCTAGTGGAATACCTGCAAATCGCACACCAACCGCTTTATCAGACTGACTATGTGCTTCGCCACGTTTTACGGCAAAAGATGGTTTACGTTCATTTTCTTCTTGAACGAGGTTAATTTTGTCCGACATAGCAGCAATTTCAACTAACAACTCATGCATTTCTTTTGCACCCGCACTGTCATCTAATGACTCGGCCAATACAATAGGTTCACGCAACATTTGTAGGTATGTTTGCAATTGTGTTTTGATATCTTGTTCTAGTGCCATGATTACTCTCTTTACATAATTTCAGGGTCAAAAAAGGCGCTATCTTTTGGACAACGCCCGTTTTAATGCTTGCTAGAATTTTGCTCTAGCGATTACTGCTTAATTAATTACCAATATTAAATCTTACCGACCAAATCAAGTGAAGGTGTTAATGTTGCAGCGCCTTCATTCCATTTAGCTGGGCAAACTTCATTTGGATGTTCTGCCACAAATTTTGCAGCTTTTAATTTACGTACTGTTTCTTTCACATCACGTGCAATTGCATTGTCATGAATTTCAAGCGTTTTAATCACACCTTCTGGATTGATGATGAATGTACCTCTTAATGCAAGGCCCTCTTCAGGGATATGCACGCCAAATGCATTCGTCAATTGATGTGTTGGATCGCCAACCAATGGGAATTTTGCTTTACCCACAGCTGGTGAAGTTTCATGCCATACTTTGTGTGAGAAGTGTGTATCTGTCGTTACGATATAAACTTCAGCACCAATTTTTTGGAACTCAGCATAATTGTCCGCTGCATCTTCTACTTCTGTTGGGCAGTTAAACGTAAAAGCTGCTGGCATAAAAATCAAAACAGACCATTTGCCTTTTAAACTTGCTTCAGTAACTTCGATAAAATTACCGTTATGAAAAGCCTGCGCTTTGAATGGTTGTACTTGTGTATTAATAAGTGACATAGTTTTCCTTTAGTTAGTTGTTAAAAAAAATGGTGTATTTCTAAGCCATGTCCACATTATAGAGATATGTTTAAAATTAGTAAATTTGATTGTTCTTATCAGTTAGATAAATAAAATTTATCAGAAAAAGTAATGGCAAATGCTATTTTTCAACTAGGCATGTCCTTCTGCAATGACTGCCGTCTCAGCCTGTCCAGAATAACCAAGATTATCGTGCCACACAATGGTAATCTTGTCGCCCAACTGCGCATGATAAAGGTGGCATGTTAAGTAAGGATTTCTAGAAATTCCCGTACCTAATTGCATCTGAATAGCAGGCTGATCATTATGCTTAATAGTCACAAGCTGAATAAAGTGCGCAGCAATAGCCTGTCCTATATCATCCTTGGCATAACCAGTGTGCATGGGGTGCGTAATAATCGCTTTGATTTGCGTTATCTCTTTATCTGCCATTTTTTTTGCGCGAATCTTCATAGTCGGTGTAAATGGCGCCGTATTACTCGAGCTACCACCGCAGCCATTTTCTAATACTTTCACATGCTTCGTAGCAGTAAAATATTGATTACCCACTTTAACAATTATTTTAATATCTGAGGTTTCCGCCATTTTGATACGCGTTACTATCCAAGGCACAGCCGCTTGATGAAATGAATAATTGCCAATCAATGCCGTCGGATTATGCGCCACAAAAATTGCAATCGCTTCCGTATTAGGAATATGGCTATGCACAGTCAATTGCACAATCGCCCCATTTTCAGCATAACTAGGCGCAATCACCTCGATGTCGTCGCTCAATATTTCATTGGCAATCAATAAGCTTTGCTCTGCTTGATCTGTTGTTTCTGCCTCAAAAGCAGCTTTATTCCATACAGCTGCCAGCGCCTTAAATGGTGCAAATAAAAGAGACACCAAGCTTAATCCAACAAAATCTCTACGTTTCATCTTTAGTCTGGCTTCTTCATTTTTTGTAAACGTTGCAAATCTTTTAAACGTGCCTCAACAATCGACTTCTCATAAAAAGAACCATCTTTAGCCTTAGTTGCAAACTCCATCTGCTCAATCGCCTTGCTGATATTGTACTGCTGATAATAAGCCTCTCCCTGCGCCTGAAAGCGTAATAAATCTTTTTTCTCGACAAAATATGCTTTTGCTAATAACTCATAAAGATGCGCATCTCTAGGGAACAGCGGTTGTTTAGTCCTGATAAAGTCAATCATTTGTTTTGTTTGCTGCAACGCCAAAAAATGATCAGCATAACCATAAATTAAAGCTCTATTCTCTGGATATTGTTGCAATGCGATATCGTATTGTTGCGCTACTTTTTGCGGGTTATTTTGTGCCACAGCAATGCGCGCTTTTAGATTTTCTATAAACGCACTTTTAACTTGACGCTCATCTAGCCATTTAACCTGCTTACTTGCGCCTACAGTATCGTTTTTGCGCAACATTGCAATAGCCAAACCATAGTGTTCGGCCAACTCATTGGCATAACGTCCCGTCTTAATATTATGTTCAAATTGATCAATAACCGTTTGCGCCAACCCATTGTTTGCCCGTAATTTAGCACGCACAAAATAATAGTCCAAACTGGATACCACCTGCCTATATGGCATATTCACAACCCGATTTTCAACATCAGAAATACGCT
Organism: Methylophilaceae bacterium; assembly: GCA_965655675.1. Taxonomy (GTDB): domain Bacteria; phylum Pseudomonadota; class Gammaproteobacteria; order Burkholderiales; family Methylophilaceae. The sequence goes on from CBFHHI010000004.1 coordinate 12,639, forward strand.
CAGAAGTGAGCGGATGTGTTCGTAGAAAACTAGGTGCACTACCCTCCATAAAGCGTGAACCGCGTTGTAAAGTAGTAAAAAATGCGGGCATCCCTCGCGGGTCAAACCCTGCGTTATCTAAAATACTTAAACCAACTCTATCCGCTTCGCGCTCGTGTTCACGCGTGTAATCGAGCTGCCTTTGGATACCTGCTGCTGAAGAAGTTGCCAATGCGCCAGACGCCAATTGTGGATTGCTGCGTGCAACCAATAACGCTACGGCAATACCTGCAATATTTTTAAAGGTATCTGTCTTTTGTTTAGCCAGTATACGTGCCAAATGACGTTGCGTGACATGACCAATCTCATGCCCAAGCACACTCGCTAACTCAGATTCTGAATTAGATGATAAAAACAAACCTGTATGAACACCAATAACACCACCAGGCATCGCAAATGCATTAATGGATAGGTCTTTCACAATAAAAAAATGAAAAGTTTGCCGTTTATCATCGCTTGCAGCTGCCAAACGATTACCTAAAGCTTGTAAATAATCCTGAATTTCTGCATCTTGCAACACTTCATCACTCACTGCTACCTCAGCTAAAATTTGCTCGGCAATACGCTGCTCATCTTGTAAAGATAAGACGGTTTGCGATACATCACCTAAATCTGGCAGCTCTCCATGTAAATCGGCAGGCAATCTTGTATCAAGATCGACTGGTTTACTATAGTTAGTGCCCGATAGAGTGCCACCAGCAAAACTAGCACTTGAACTAAAAAGAGCAACTGTTAATAATAGATAGAATAAACGTGACATAAATGAAGTATTGATTACAGTATTGTTATGATAATGTTTTTGCGATGCAAGTTCATATTTAATCAACCATAGAAAGTAAGGCATGGATAAATTAACCCACTTTGATACCCACGGACAAGCACACATGGTTGATATTGGCGACAAAGCAAACACACGGCGTATTGCCATTGCTAGTGGTCATATCACCATGCTAGCAAGCACCTTATCTCTCATTCAATCGGGCGATGCCAAAAAGGGTGACGTGCTCGGCATCGCGCGCATTGCTGCCATTCAAGCCAGTAAAAAAACGGCCGACTTAATTCCCTTATGTCACCCTATTAGCCTAAGCAAAGTAAGCGTCGATTTTACGATCAACGCCGAAAAAAACGCCATCAATTGCACCGTCACCACCGAAACAACTGGTCAAACAGGCGTTGAAATGGAAGCGCTTACAGCAGTGAGTGTGGGCTTACTCACCATCTATGATATGTGCAAAGCGGTAGATAGAGGCATGACTATCAGCGACATTAAATTAATAGAGAAGCAAGGTGGCAAGTCTGGTCATTGGCAACTAGCCCAACAAGCTTAGCCTTGACTAATAATATTGGCTATCATCTTGGCACAGGCTGGCGCCATGGTTAAGCCATATCGAAAATGGCCTGTGTTCAGAAATAGATTTTTAATAGTAGGATGTGCGCCAATCGTCGGTAAATTATCTGGTGTACCTGGCCGCAAACCGCTCCAATGTTTGACGATTGGCGCTTGTTTTAAACTGGGCATTATCGCTTCCGCCTTTGCTTGCATCTCTTGCTTAACAGTCTCGGTAATACCTGTATCAAACCCAACATCTTCTAGTGTGCTGCCTGCCAACAGATAGCCATCTTTGCGTGGTACCAAATAAAAACCATCTTGATAAACGATGGTCGACAAATGATTCCTTGGCACTTGATAAAGTAACATTTGTCCACGCATGGGTTTAATGTTGAGTGTTGATGCGGTTGCCTTTAGCAATTCAAAACTCCATGCGCCAGAAGTGACAACAAAACAATCACCCTCGATCACTTCGCCGCCAGATGTCGTCCAAGCGTGCATTTGTGCGGTTTCTGTTATTGGTGATAACTTTGTGTTTTCTATCAATGTCACACCACGCAGAAGCAAACTTTGTTTGAGTGCTTGCATTAATGCTGGATTACGCACTTGACCAACATGTGGCAAGAACAAATTTTCAGCTTGTTTTTCTATTGCAATCTGATTGTGTTGACACCAGTCCAGTGCCAGCTTTTCATTAAAAGGCGGTTTAATTAGTAGCCCACTTTGAATATATTCAGGATCTATGCCTGTTTCTTGCTTTAATTGCTGACAAATCTCAGGGTATAAAGCAGCGCCCTCTAAACTAAGCCGATTCACTTCTGCTTGATAAAACCAAGGCAACAATGGAAACAATAAACCAGCTCCCGCCCATGAGGCCTCTCCTGATGTTTGTGCTGCGATTTGATTACGCTCGATAACCACCACTTGGTGCCCTGCCTGCACCAACGCTAGGGCAGTCATGCAACCAACAATGCCGCCGCCTACTACCACAACTTTTGAAGCCATTATCGCGTTTTACCCGAGGTCAAATATATCTCAGCTGCTGTGATACCTTGCTGTGTTCCTAACAACACCACAACATCCCCCTCGCTCAATATGATATCTGGGCGCGGCATAATATCTGCTCGCATATCAGGTCGCCGTAAATGTTGTATTTCAACACCAAACTCAGTCAAATCAATGTGGCGTAAGAATTTTTTATTGGCATAGGCATTTCCAGCAATTTCAACTGGATGTAACGTTAAGTGCTCTGCATTACCAAACTCTGCGCTCTCATCTGATATGCCTCTAAAATAACCCTTGAACATTTGATAACGCTCTTCACGAAATAGGCGAATGCGTTTAACCACGCGATTCAGTGGCACCCCCAGAATAACCAGCGCATGCGATGCCAACATCAAGCTACCTTCTAGCACCTCTGGCACCACTTCTGTTGCACCAGCTGCTCTAAATGCTTCCATGTGTGTTTCATCTGAGGTTCGCACAATCACGGGTAAGGTAGGGTAGTTTTCTTGCGTAACATGCAACACTTTCATAGAAGATCGCATATCGGCATAACTCACAATGAGCGCTTTTGCATGCGCTGCGCCAGCGGCCTCCAGCACAGCACTTCTACTAGCATCGCCATACATCACGTGCTCGCCAGCAACAGTCGCTTCATGAACGCGGGTTGGATCAATATCTAAAGCAATAAAAGGAATATTCTCTTCTTTTAAGAATCGTCCTAGGTATTGCCCACTTCTGCCATAACCACACAGAATCACATGGCCATCTAGTGTTTTACCAATATGTTGTAATGCCTCATCTTTTTGATTGCTGTTCATAATGTAGCTTTTTGCTAATTTACGCGCAATACGCCCATTATATTGGATGATAAACGGTGCAGTTATCATCGATAACAGACAAGCAGACAGTACCAATTGCAACTCTGCACCAGCAATAAGACCACGGCCCAAACCTAAGGTTAAAATCACAAACCCAAACTCACCTGCTTGCGCCAAAATCACACCAGTACGGATACCAACACCCCACTCAAACCCAAAAAAGCGAACCAATACGGCAATCACAATTGCTTTAAACAAAACAAAAGCAAACAATAAAGCAGAAACCAAGACGATATTATGGATTAAATAATTAAAATCGAGCAGCATGCCCACACTGATAAAAAATAGACCCATCAAAATATCGCGAAATGACGCAATATCTGATTCAACTTGGTAACGATAACGCGTTTCTGAAATGAGCATTCCAGCAATAAAAGCACCTAAGGCATAGGACAAACCAGCCAAATTGGTTGCAAAAGCGAGTAGCAAGGTGATCATCAAAACGTTCATCACGAACAATTCACGAGAGCGTTGCCTAGCCACCAAGCCAAACCAAAAATTGATGACTGTTTTACCAAACTTAAACAGAATAAACAACAAGACCACTGTTTTAATCAATGCCAGTCCAAGCAAGTTAACTAAATCAGCAGACTCTGCACTTAATGCAGGAATAAGTACTAAAATTGGAATGACGGCTAAATCTTGAAATAATAAAATACCTATACTGAGTCGTCCGTGACGCGAATTTAAATCTACACGCTCCATGAGTATCTTGGAAACAATGGCTGTTGAAGACATGGTTAAAGCCGATGCCACAATAAAAGCAACCGTTAAACTTAATCCTGCTAACCAGCAAACAGTCATAATGGCCGCCATCGTAATCACAACCTGAGCACCACCTAAACCAAATAAGGTTTTACGCATTGCATATAACTTGGGTAAGCTAAACTCCAAACCGATACTGAACATTAAAAACACGATGCCAAATTCTGCTAAATGTCGACCTGACTCTGTATCTGGCAATAAGCCAAAAGCATATGGACCAAATAAAACGCCCACCACAAAATAAGCAAGCATCGGTGGTAACCGTAACGCGCGAAAAAACGCCACGAACAGAACCGAGCTGGTGAGGACTAACAGAATACTGGCAAGCGAATTAAACAATGATTATCTTTCTTAATTTTTTATGAAAAACGACAAGTATAAACAAATACGCAAAAATTGTGCCTACTTGTCTCTATTTAGGCAAAAAGCTGTTTTTTTACTTTGATTCAAGAGCGATTCCCTTTTATACTAATTGTATATGAGCCCTACATTACTGCAAACAGAACAGTTACACTCACCTAAACGTGCCTCTCTTACACTAGCACGCAAAGTACTACTCATTGAAGCAAAAGAAATTGAAACACTCGCTTCAAATTTAGATGCAAACTTTGAAGCCGCTGTTGCACTTATTTTACATTGTAAAGGACGTATTGTCGTAAGCGGCATGGGGAAATCGGGGCATATTGGCGGCAAAATCGCCGCAACATTGGCCAGCACAGGCACACCCGCTTTTTTTATGCATCCCGCTGAAGCGAGTCACGGTGATTTGGGTATGATTACCAGTGACGATGTGGTAATTGCACTATCAAACTCGGGCGAAAGTGACGAGATTATCAACATTCTCCCAACTATTAAACGCTTAGGCGCAAAAGTAATTGGTATCACTGGCAGCAAAATGTCTACTTTAGCTAAGCAAGCAGATATTCATCTAAGCGCAGAAGTTTCTCAAGAAGCTTGTCCGCTAGGCTTGTCGCCTACGGCGAGCACCACCGCTGCACTTGCACTTGGTGATGCACTTGCCGTGTGTGTTTTAGACTGTAGAGATTTTTCTGCCGAAGATTTTGCAAAATCGCATCCTGGTGGCAGCCTAGGTAGGCGCTTAATCACTCGTGTTGAAGATGTTATGCGGTCTGGCGATGCTATTCCTTATGTGATGGATACAGCAACACTAGCTGATGCGCTGATTGAAATGACGCACAAAGGCTTAGGCTTTACCGCAATCGTTAATCAACAATCTCAATTGATTGGCATTTTTACCGATGGCGATTTACGTCGTGTGTTTGCTGCTGGCAACAACACGCAATCAACAAAAATTACAGAAGTGATGCACGCCAATCCGACCACTATCATTGCTAAAAAACTGGCTGCTGAAGCCGTTGAAATAATGGAACATCATAAAATCAATGGCCTATTAGTCATTGATGAAAATAGTAAGCTAGTTGGCGCATTTAATATGCACGATTTATTAATAGCAAAAATCATTTAATGTAGAAAGAAGAAAAAATTGAGCGAAGTAACGGAAGCAATTATTGCGCGAGCAAAAAAAATTAAAGTGCTTATTTTAGATGTTGATGGCGTCATGACGGATGGCAGCTTAATGATAGGCGACGATGGTCAGGAATATAAAGTATTTCATTCACATGATGGTTTAGGCATGAAATTGCTAAACAAAACCAATGTTAAAATGGCCATCATTACTGGCCGCACTTCTAATGTAGTTAAGATACGTGCTGAAACCAATCATATCGAACATTGCTATCAAGGTGTTGAAGATAAAGGAATGGTGTTTGATGATTTGATTAATCAACTAGGTATCCATCCAGATGAGGCTGCATTTATGGGGGATGATATCGTTGATATTCCAGCAATGCGCAAGTGTGGTCTTGCGATTACGGTACCAACGGCACAAGCACCTGTTAAACCATATGCGCACTATATTACCAGTAGCCAAGCTGGAAAAGGCGCAATCAGAGAGGTTTGCGAACTCATTATGAAAGCACAAAACACCTTTCAATCAGTCACTAGCCAATACTTTCAATAAACAAGCACTGTAGAAAATGCCTCAACGCTCAACGATTTTATTTCCACTGATTTTGGCCAGCTTCATGGCGCTCATCACCTTTTGGATTAATAAAACCGTTGATCAACAAGGTCCTAGAACCGATGGTAGCAATCGCCACGACCCAGACTATATGATGGAAAATTTTGTCACGCAACAAACGGATGAGGCTGGTAAGTTACGCTATATTTTGGCTGCAACTAAAATGACGCACTATCCAGATGATGATAGCACCGTATTAAAACAACCTAAATATACACAATATACAACCAACAAACCCTATACCCAAATAGAAGGTGATCACGCTAATGTCTCTAGTAATGGTGAAGAGATTGAAGTACTGAAAGATGTGGTTGTGGTGCGCGAAGCAACGGTAGACAGTGGTGAAATGCATGTATTTACTGATAAATTAACTATTTTTCCTAACCAAGATTTAGCAAAAACCGATCGTCCTGTTGTCATTAAACAAGCCCCTAAAACGGTGATTCATGCAACTGGTATGATTTATGATAAACGCAACAAGACCATACGGCTACTGAAAAAAGTAAACGCACATTATGAAAAACCAACTAACTAATCACCCATTCAACAGTATGCTATTGAGTAAATGCCAGCCATTAATGACGTGGCTTTTTTGCATAATCATACTGGCCATTAGTTTGCTTTCTAGCGTGCGTGCACATGCTGAGGCGGCTGACAGAGACAAACCGATTGAGCTGGAAGCTGATAGCGTTATCGTTGATGACGCTAAAAAAATTAGCACCTATATTGGTAGCGTGGTTTTAACACAAGGCACTCTCGTGATTCATGCCGATAAACTGATTGTGCGTGAGGGAAGCAATGGTTTCCAGAGTAGCACCTCTACAGGCAACCCAACAACGTTCAAACAAAAGCGTGAAGGCAAAAATGAATACATGACAGGTAGTGCTAAAAGAATTGAATATGACGGACGTATGGACAAGGTCGAACTGTATACCAAGGCATGGGTAAAACGTGGAGAAGATATTGTTTATGGCGATTATATTAGTTATGACGCCAATGCCGAATACGCCGAAGTGATTGGCGGGGAAAAATCTGAAAGTGCAGGCCCTGAAAGCGGCCGAGTGAGAGCCATTATTCAGCCAAAAAATAAAACCACACCCAGCGTGCAAACGCCACCAAGTGCACCTGGACTAAAATTTAGTAACGAGCTTACCATCACAACAGAATAACCAATATTATGAGCCAACTTGTTGTAGAACATCTTCGTAAATCTTACAAATCACGTACTGTTGTGCATGATATTTCTCTGCAAATTAATAGCGGAGAAGTCGTTGGTTTGCTTGGCCCTAACGGCGCAGGTAAAACAACTAGCTTTTACATGATGGTTGGTTTGGTGCCTTTAGACTCAGGTCGGATTACCTTAGATGGTGACGACCTCAGTCACAGACCAATCCATTTGCGTGCCAATAAAGGACTGGCTTATTTACCTCAAGAGCCCTCTATTTTTCGTAAACTATCTGTTTCAGAAAATATCATGGCAGTGCTGGAGCTACAAAAACTGTCCGAAAAAGCGCGCCATGATCGACTAGAATCACTGTTACAAGATTTAAACATTTTACACATTCGCAGCAATGCAGCGGTGAGTTTATCTGGCGGTGAACGGAGACGCGTTGAAATTGCGCGCTGTTTGGCCGCCAATCCTAGCTTTATTTTGCTAGACGAACCTTTTGCTGGCATTGATCCCATCGCGGTGTTAGACATTCAAAAAATTATTCGTTTTTTATCCTCACGCAATATTGGTGTGTTGATTACAGACCACAATGTACGTGAAACATTGGGCATTTGTGATCGTGCTTATATTGTAAATGAAGGCACGGTATTCGCTTCTGGCAGCCCATCAGACATCATCAGTAATGAAGCTGTACGTGAAGTATATTTAGGCAAAGACTTTAAACTCTAATTAAAAACAGCGATGAAACAAAGCTTACAATTAAAGATTTCTCAAAACCTTGCGCTAACGCCACAATTACAGCAATCTATTCGTTTGCTGCAATTGTCTACGCTTGAGCTTAATCAAGAGCTTGAAATCATTTTACAAGAAAATCCACTCCTAGAATTGGTTGAGGGAGATGAGGATCATGGTGATGAGGAAAGTACAAATCAATTATCGAAAGATACGAGTAACGACAATCCAGCCAATGAGCATGAAACCAATGGTGACGACAGTCATGCAAGCGAAGAAGTGAACGATGCAGGGTCACAAGAAGCATTAGCAGAGGCTCCACTCTCAGAAAATGATTTTAAGCAAAGTGATTTTGATGAAGATTATGAAGAGTATGGCAGTGCAAGCCCATGGGATGAAGGCAGCAGGCAAAACCACGATGAAGACGATGATGATTTTACGCGTCAAGAAACCGTTGTTACCAGTTTACGCACTCACTTACTAGACCAAATTAAGTTATTAACATTATCTGATAGAGACCAGCGGATCATGTTATTACTGATTGATAGTATTAACGAGAATGGCTATCTCGAGTCATCACTTGAAGATATCATGACCTCGTTGCCTGAAGAGCTTGAAATAGAGTTTGTCGAGCTAGAAACAGCACTCAAACATATACAAAATTTAGACCCAATAGGCATTGGGGCAACCAATTTACAAGAATGTATTTTATTGCAACTGAACACACTGCCTGACAATATTCCCGATGTAGCACTAGCCAAAATGATTGTAAAAGACCACTTGCACGTGCTGGCAAATAAAGATTTTAACAAGCTGCGTAAACTCGTGAGCTGTAATGAAGAAAATTTGAAAAGTGCGCAGGCATTGATTCAATTACAAAACCCAAGACCTGGAGCAAGTTTTGCCCAATTTAGTCCTGATCACTTTATTCAACACGAAGTGATTGTAAAAAAAATAAAAGGTATTTGGGTTGCCACACTTAATGATGGCGTGATGCCAAAATTGCGCATTAATCAAATGTATGCCGACATATTAAAACGCAACCGCGAGAATTCGGGTCAATACTTACAAAGCCAAATGCAAGAAGCGCGTTGGATGATCAAAAATATTCAACAGCGTTTCTCGACTATTTTGCGTGTTTCGCAAGCAATCATCGATAGACAGCGCAACTTTTTCGAGCATGGTGAAATTGCGATGCGTCCACTGGTACTGCGCGAAATTGCAGAAGAGTTGGAACTCCATGAATCAACAATTTCAAGAGTGACCACCCATAAATATATGCTGACGCCAAGAGGTGTTTTTGAACTGAAATACTTTTTTGGTAGTCACGTTTCCACTGATTCTGGTGGCGAATGTTCTGCTACTGCTATTCGCGCACTCATCAAACAACTGGTGTCCGAAGAAAACAGCAAAAAACCACTTTCTGATAATCAAATTAGCGAGATTCTCTCTAAACAAGGCATTGTGGTCGCTAGACGTACCATTGCTAAGTATCGCGAGGCGCTTAACATTCCGCCAGCCAACCTACGCAAATCATTATAATAAAAACATAAAATCACCATCTAGACTAGTTACTTCTGCCCTAAAAGGTGTACACTAAAAGTGTTCTTGGTTTTTTATTTACTTAGTTTTTTTAATGTAAAAAATGAAGAACACACTTAAAAAAAGGATCTTATTATGAATTTACAATTAACAGGACATCATCTAGAAGTTACACCTGCCTTAAGGGAATACGTAGAAACAAAACTAGGAAGAATAAGCAATCATTTTGACCATGTGATTGATGTAAAAGTAACCCTGCGCGTAGAAAAGCTGGCTCAAAAAGTTGAAGCAACACTACACGTTCCTGGTAATGATTTGCATGCCGAGAGTAGCGATGAAAATATGTATAGCGCTATCGACATTCTGACAGATAAACTTGATCGCCAAGTGTTAAAGCACAAAGAAAAAAATAGCGATCATCACAAGGTGAATGGCGCTCTCAAGCACCAGTCACTGAGTTAATGTTAATCTAATACCTTTTCAGGCACGTCACAACGCGCCTACTCACCACCGTCTCAGGTAATCATTGTATAGACTGATACTTGAGACGGTCACAATACCCTGCTAGAACCCTCACACTTCTACTAAATTCTGCACAGAATGTTACACTATGCTAGTGAACAGTTTTCAATCTTGAAAGGCTCAATAGCGTGCATCTCATTATCTTAACAGGACTATCTGGCTCCGGCAAAAGTGTTGCACTGCGCGCATTAGAAGACAGTGGTTTTTACTGCATTGATAATTTACCTGCAACCATGTTGCCACTGATTTCGCAGCATGTTGAAACCAATCGACATCAGAATATTGCTGTCAGTATTGATAGCCGAAGTGCTGCCATCGAAACTTTGCCTAATGCTTTGGCACTGTTAAAAGAGAGTGGTCATATCGTTGATTTGATTTTCCTAGAAGCCAGCACAGAAACACTCGTTAAACGCTTTAGCGAAACAAGGCGCAAGCATCCTTTAAGTGACAAAGAAACCACGCTAGCTGAAAGTATTGCGCATGAACAGGATTTACTCTCTAACTTAAGTCAAATTGCCCATCGCATTGACACCAGTAATAGCAATGCCAATGCCTTACGCAAACATGTTCGCGAACTGATCGCCCAGCCATCTAATAAAATGGTACTGCTGTTTAGCTCATTTGGATTTAAGAACGGATTACCGCTTGATGCTGATTTTATCTTTGATGTCCGCAGCTTGCCCAACCCACACTACGATAAAGCATTGCGCTCGCTAACTGGTAAAGACGCCGCCGTTGCTGGCTTTTTAGAAAATACACCAATGGCAGTAGAAATGTTGACTGACATTAAACAGTTTGTTGAAAAATGGCTGTCTAGCTTTGAGCAGGATAACCGTAGTTATCTAACGATTGGCATTGGGTGCACAGGTGGCCAGCATCGCTCAGTCTATTTTGTAGAGCAGTTAAGTGCTTATTTTAAAGCCTCCCAATACAAAGTCATTATTCGGCATCGAGAGTTAGACTAAAATAGATAAAATCGCACCAAATAAAACGTTTTACAGATTGAAGGTTATTATGATTGGAATTTTAATTATTGCGCATGAAAGACTTGGTGAAAGTTTAATTGAGTGTGCCACGCACATGCTAGGAGAAAGGCCGAAACAGTTACATGCATTAGCAGTTAAAAGTAGTGATGAACCAGAGATATTGTTGCAACAAGCACAAGCAATTGCAGATGAGATTGATTCAGGTGACGGCGTTTTAGTGCTATCTGATATATACGGCGGAACACCTTGTAACATCGCAACCAAGCTAGTGAGTAGCAGTCATTCGCAGGGCATTTCTGGACTGAATCTACCCATGTTAATAGTTGCACTTAGCTATCGCAATTTACCATTTAGCGATTGTTTAAATAAAGCAATGAATAGTGGCCAAGAAAGTGTGGTTTACTTCAATGAGAAAGGTTGTATGCCTTTATGATAAAAGAAAATATTGAAATTATTAACAAGCTGGGACTACATGCTAGAGCGTCAACTAAGCTCACTCAAATAGCAAATAGATTCTCTAGTGATATCACCATCTCACGTGATGGAAAACGCGTCAATGCAAAAAGCATTATGGGTGTGATGATGTTAGCTGCTGCAAAAGGTTCTATCATTGAAATAGAGGCGAACGGCGCCGATGAACTAGAAGCGATTGATGCGCTTAAAGCACTCATCAATAATTACTTTGACGAGAGCGAATAATTGTCTAGTTTTAGCTTACATGGCGTAGCTGTCTCGCAAGGCATTACTATTGGTAAAGCCCATTTAATTTCTAACGCTTTGTTAGAGGTTGCGCATTATCAGCTTCCAAAAAAACGTATTGCGGCTGAAGTAAAACGCTTGACGGATGCCATTCAAACAGTCAAGCAGGATCTAGAAACAATCCGCCAAGAATTACCATTACCAGGAGACTTAGGCGCTTTTATTAACACCCATCTCGCCATCTTATCCGACAAATCATTTTCGGATGCTGCCAAAAAAATGATTCGTCAAGAACAATGCAATGCAGAGTGGGCAATTAAATTGCAACTGGATCATATTATCGAGCAGTTTGATGCATTTACCGATGAGTATTTACGCGAACGCAAACAAGATATTATTCAAGTGGTAGAGCGAGTGATTAAAGCATTGCTAGGTCACCCAGACTCACAATTGAGTGATAGTGTTAAAAAAACCAATGATAAAGATATTATCTTGGTCGCGCATGACATCTCGCCTGCAGACGCTATTCAGTTTAAAAAAAACCAATTTTCTGGCTTTATTACTGATGTCGGCGGTGTCACATCTCATACTGCCATTTTAGCCAGAAGCCTCAATATTCCATCTATTGTTGCGCTAAAAAAAGCACGTGATTTAATCAGCGAAGGTGAAGTTATTATTGTTGATGGCAGTCAGGGCGTTGTCATCGTCAATCCTAGCAACGAAATTCTTCAACAATACACTTTACGTCAGCGCCAATGGGAATTAGAGCAACAAAAACTGTTGTTAATTAAATCAACTGCTTCCAAAACGATTGATGGTACCGCAATCGCTCTATTTGCTAACATCGAAAGTCCTGAAGGGATTGATGACATTTACGCATCAGGTGCAACAGGTATTGGCTTATTTCGCACAGAATTTTTGTTCATGAATCGCGTAGAGCCACCAGATGAAGAAGAGCAGTTTATCGCCTATAAAACTGTTGCGCAGGCAATGAAAAAAGCACCTGTGATTATCCGTACACTTGATCTTGGTGCTGATAAACAGGTCAATCTTAATAATATAGAAACATCTAATACTGTTCTTGGCTTACGTGCAGTGAGACTTTGTTTAACAGAACCACATATTTTTCATACCCAATTTCGGGCATTGTTGCGCGCCTCGCATTACGGCAACATCAAAATACTGATTCCCATGCTGACTTCATTGGCAGAGTTACGACAAACGCAATTATTATTAGCGCATGCCAAACAATCACTAGAGAAAGAGAATATTCCGTTTAATCATAATATTGAACTTGGTGGCATGATAGAAGTGCCCGCAGCAGCCATTAACGCCAACGCTTTTGCCCGTGAATTAGATTTTCTCTCAATAGGCACCAACGATCTTACACAATATACACTTGCGGTTGATCGCACCGACAGTTCAGTTGCGCATTTATATAATTCGCTCCATCCTTCTGTGCTGCACTTAATTGCCAACACAATTATGGCTGGTGCTAAATTTGATAAAACCGTTTCTGTGTGTGGCGAAATGGCAGGCGATACTCAATTAACCAAATTGCTGCTCGGCATGGGTCTACGCCAATTTTCCATGCATCCAAGCCAAGTATTGAGCGTAAAGCAAAAAATTTTACAAAGCAATCTCAATAAAATAACCAAATCCGTTAATAGAATCCTTAAAATGGATGATGTTGCAAAAACAGAATTACATGTTCATAAACTGAATCACTTACACTAGATTAAATACTAGATTAAAACGCAGGAGCACAACATGGCAACAGAAATAATAGTCCCTAACAATGATGATAAAAACATTGCCACCATGACGCATCTCGCTGGCACTGTGTTTTCATTTATTCCAGCGCTAATCGTTTGGGTACTCAAAAAAGACGATAGCGCCTTTATTGCAGACCAATCCAAAGAAGCGCTCAACTTTCAAATAACTGTTGGTATAGCCATGTTTGTATGTGGCTCCATTTTATCTTGGGTGCTCATCGGTATTATGCTGATTCCCATCATTTGGCTCGCCAATATTGTTTTTTGCATTATTGCCGCCATCTCTACTAGTAAGGGTGAAACCTATCGTTATCCATTTTGTCTACGCTTAATCAATTAAGCTACTTATTTTAAGGAACCACTTTGTCATCAAATCCACTACTCCACTTTTCTGGCCTACCTAAATTTAACGAAATCAAACCTGAGCATATCAGCCCAGCTATCGATAGCTTGATTGCTGAAGGACGCGCCTTAGTTGAAGCGCTAGCGACTAGCCAAGAAACGCCAACATGGGAGAATTTCGCGCTTAAGTTAGAAGATCAAAGTGAAAAATTAGGCCGTGCTTGGAGCCAAGTTGGTCATATGAATGCGGTGGTGAATAGTCCAGAGCTGCGTGAAGCTTATAATGACAATTTACAGAAGTTAACCGATTTTGGCAGCGATTTAGCACAAGATGAGCGCTTATATGCAAAATTTAAAGCCATTCAATCCAGCGCAGGTTTCAAACAACTGAGCCCAACGCAACAAACCATTATCAATCATGAAGTGCGTGATTTTAAATTAGGCGGTGCAGAACTACCTGCTAATCAAAAAGCACGTTTCAAAGTTATCAGCGAAGAGCTATCAAAACTCAGCAGTAAGTTTGAAGAAAACATCATGGATAACACCAATGATTTCACGCATCTAATTACTGATGTTAATGATTTGACTGGGTTACCTGCCGACGCCATTGAGGCAGCCGCTGAAGCCGCAACTGCTGCTGGTAAAACTGGTTATTTATTTAGCCTACATTTCCCTTCTTATTTACCAGTCATGCAATATGCAGAAAATCGCGAACTACGCGAAACCTTGTATCGCGCTTATGCCACGCGTGCATCTGAATTAAGCAAACCAGAATGGGATAACACGACTTTAATTAGCGATATTCTTAAATTGAAAAAAGAAGAAGCCAATATGCTTGGCTTCAAGAATTTCGCTGAATTATCATTGGCAACCAAAATGGCCGATACGCCAGAGCAAGTATCTGACTTTTTAAATACCCTCGCTCAACGCGCCAAACCCTATGCTGAGCGCGATATGGAAGAGCTATTAGCTTATGCAAACAAATTAGGCTTAACCGATATGCAAGCTTGGGATGTTGGCTTTGTGAGCGAAAAATTACGCCAAGAAAAATACGCCTTTTCTGACCAAGAAGTAAAACAATACTTCCCAGAAGAAAAAGTGCTAGCTGGTTTATTTAAAGTCACCGAAACTATTTTTGGCGTACATGTGCGCAAAGCCGAAGCACCTGTTTGGCATCAAGATGCTAGCTTTTATGAAATTAGCGATCATGCCAATAAACCCGTCGCCTACTTTTATCTAGATTTATATGCGCGTCAAAACAAACGTGGCGGCGCTTGGATGGATGAATGTATTACCCGCCGTAAAAAAACCACTGGCCTCGAATTACCTGTAGCCTACCTCACTTGCAACTTCTCGGCACCAGTTGGCAATAAACCCGCTTTATTTACCCATGACGAAGTCACCACCATGTTCCATGAATTTGGTCATGGGCTGCACCATATGCTCACACAAGTAGAAGAATATGGCGTTTCTGGCATCAAAGGCGTCGAGTGGGATGCCGTTGAATTACCGAGTCAATTTATGGAAAACTTCTGCTGGGAATGGGAAGTGCTCCGCAATATGACCGCCCATGTGGAAACAGGCGAACAGTTACCACGCGAATTATTCGACAAAATGATTGCCGCTAAAAACTTCCAAGCGGGTATGCAAACCGTACGCCAAATTGAGTTTTCACTATTCGATATGCGTCTACATGGCGATTTTGACCCAAATGGCAAATTAACCGCATTAGATGTGATTGACCAAGTGCGTGACGAAGTGGCCGTGCTACGCCCCCCAAAATGGAACCGATTCCCCAATAGCTTCAGCCATATTTTTGCAGGTGGTTATGCAGCAGGCTATTACAGCTACAAATGGGCAGAAGTGTTATCTGCCGATGCCTACGGCTTGTTTGAAGAGCTTGGCGTGCTATCTGATGAAGCTGGTAGTCGGTTTAAAAATGAAGTGTTGGCCAAAGGTGGTTCTAGACCTGCGATGGAATCGTTTATTGCTTTTCGTGGACGGGTGCCTAGTATGGATGCGTTGTTGAGGCATAATGGGATGGGTGATTAATTGACTGATTGTCGAAGACTGGGTGTTTTTTCAATCGTAATAAACCTAAAGTTAGGTGCTGTATAAAATGGTTAGCTGTTGATTTAACAATGATAATAACTGCTTTAAATACATTAGACACCAGTCCTATTAAATTTTTAGGTTCGTTTTTGGTGTCTACTTTACGTTAACTTAATAAAAAACGAGAGATCTGTGGAACTAAACATAGCACCATATCTGGCAATAATTACTGCAATAGTGGCAGCGTACTTTACGTATAGAAACCAGCAGAGACTGAAGTCGTTTGAAATTCTCTATGATAGAAAAACTTCTGTTTTGGCTGATATAGAAGCATATTTGAAGAATTTGTATCTATTAAGATCAGAGATTGAGAAGGATGAGCTAAGTGATGTGCTAGAAAAATACTTGCGTGAGCACTCTCATGAAGGTCTTGTGCTTTACCACAAAGTAAAGGGGGCTAATTTTGGTGGCATATCTGAAGTCATGGCAGAAACATTCTGGTCAATCGTTAGAGAGACTTCCACTAAAGGAGCCATGACAAAGGAAGATGCGAAAGAATGGATACATAGAACAACAAATGCTCTGTCTGCACTTTATGGTTTCTCGCACAGTCAACTTACAAAAGATCTGGAAGAAATGGCCTTCTCATATACAGCAAGATTCATCAGAAAGAGAAAGCGAGAAGTTAAAGTTGAGAAAAAAGTTAACAAGTAGCTTCAATGGACAGCAAAAAACGCCGCTCGTACCTCGCTCTACTTTTTGCTGCCCCTGAGCTTAGCGTTAGACCTTATGAGCAAACAGTATAAAATTTTCTTGCTTTTTGTTGGTGTCATTGTTTGTTTTTACATATGGTTTTATCACGGCACAGGCTTGAGTGAAGAGACATCTTATAAATTAGCATTAGACAGAGCCAACCAATACGCTAAAGAAAACTTTGTGAATTTAGACAACTACACAAAGCCTGAGTTAGGCTACCAAATGAGCAATAAATTATTTACGTTTACATGGAATCCCAAGGAAAGTGGAAATAAGCCTATTTCTGTAATAGTTGACCCAGTTCTTGTTGAGGTTTATCTTGAATAAAAGTAACTATTGGTCTAACCCATCCATCAAGCGGGACTGGCGACAGCGCGCTTTGAATAAGCAATTATTAATAACGAGGGTTGTGCCACCTGTGTCGCCAGCCCCTTACTTCACACGTTGGGCATCATAGAGACAGCATGGTGAGAATAGTATGAACAAGGATAATGTTCTTAGTGCAGTATTAGAATCACCCTTAATGTCGTCA
Source organism: Methylophilaceae bacterium (assembly GCA_965655675.1). GTDB lineage: Bacteria > Pseudomonadota > Gammaproteobacteria > Burkholderiales > Methylophilaceae. The sequence goes on from CBFHHI010000004.1 coordinate 29,866, forward strand.
TGGCACTGGTTTCAATGGCACTTCATGCATCAATCGAACGGACACTTTCACCCATTTTCTGATGCAATAGTTACCGCAATATCAGAAATAGAAAACAATCTTCCAGGGTTTGCAGATGATGCTATCAAAGCACTAACTAGCATATCCAGGAAAGAGAAATACGTCCCTCATTATGAGCAACTTCTCCAGTTGCTTGCAGAATTCCATGTCATTAGACAGATCGTTAGTTATGAGTGGCCTGATTTTAAAAGCTTTGAATATGAACCAGTCACAGCAAACAGCCGGAAAAACCCGGAGATATCTGTTAAATATAATGATGTTGAGGTGGGGATTGAAGTTAAGTCTCCATCTCTCATAACTCACATAAATCAACGATCTACTAATCCGACACAGATTGTTGGAAGGGTTTTCGACAAAAAAGCCATTAAGGAATTGCTTGATGCAGATGAAGGAGTCACGCTTCCACGTGACAATCCATTAAAAGATTATTTGGTAAGTGCCAATCGAAAATTTCAATCCTTCAAAAAAGAACGTGATAATTTTTATGGGGTTCTTGTAGTGGTTTGGGATGACTTTATTTACGAACCAATATCCGCCTTGCTCCATTCGCATGGAGGGCTTTTCACAGATGGTTCCTTCTTTAAGGATAGAGAAGGGAGTCCTGTAAAATTCCCATATATAGATGGTGTCATTGTCATTCGGCATTTACACCAACTAATGAGAGCAAGTCGTAATGAGCCGCTAATTGATAATTGCAATGGTCCTTTTGACTATGGTTCTGATGGAACATTTCCGCAAAAGGCGTTAGTAATAAATCCAATTAGCCAAGGCTTACCTGATGATGTTGTAAAAGCGCTCCAAGCATATACGCCAACACATGAACTTGGTACCGAATACACGCCGAAGGATATAGTGTGGTGGCTGTAATGCCCTACAAGGCGCTCCAGCCCTTGTAGGGCAGACTCGTTTACAGTCTGCCGCATGAATCTCATTTAAGCTACATTCTTTTTCGCCTTTAGGCGAGTTACTTTCTTTTGCTTGTGCTAAAGAAAGTAACCAAAGAAACACACACCCTGCTATCAAGCCCTTCGGGTTCCTTGCGTTGCTCAACAAAATAAGCGGCTGCACCCGTGAAGGGCATCACCAACTTCACTAGCCACTAAAGTGGCAAGTCAGTTGAGACGGAACTCGCCCTAACAAGCCACACAAAACATGGCTTGTCGCGGTGCTCAAACAGGTCCTCGCCTTCTTCTTATTTTGTCTGCGCTACTCAGCTTGATAAAAGGGATATAGGTCAAAACCAACGAGAGTGAGTGAGTCTTATCCGACATTCTCGTGAAAGCGGGAATTCAAATTAAATCTTTAAATTCAAAATGGATTCCGATTTACATCGGAATGACGGATATTATTTAGTGTTCAGTGATGCAATGGTGAAACTTCGACTGGTGTTACATCCCCTTTAGCCACGCCGAGCAACGGAAGTAAGCAAGGGGATTTCGTCGAGGACTGTTTGAGCGTAGCGAGTTCCGCAGACGCCTTGCTTGCTGAGTAGCGCAGGGAAGCCGAAAGCCGTGGCGACGGGGTGTCTTTTTCTTTCCCCTATTTCTTTTGGACAAGCAAAAGAAATAGGGTCGCCTAAAGGCGAAAAAGAATGCACCTTAAATTAGATGCTTGTAATGAATAATGTTATGTCCAGCACCCGTAAAGGGCGTCCCCAGCCTCACTAAGCCCTGAAGCGCTAAGTCGGTTGTGAAAATAGGGACGCCTTCGGGCTACCCCCGACATGGTCAATATTGAACCAAACTCCATCCTAAATCATGATATTGTTCAATCTAAACATTTAATGGGTTCACATGCACCGTCCAACCAAAGAAGAAATTAGATCACTCCCTGTATATGAAGGGCTTGATCTTATCAACATTCATATTGTTGAAAATGAACAAGATGCGGCTGATGCGTTGGCTGTTTTACATCATGAAGCCAGGCTTGGTTTTGATACGGAAACGAAACCGACTTTTCGTAAAGGTGAGGCGAGCCCTGGTCCGACATTGATTCAATTGGCAACTGCATCTCAAGCCTTTTTATTTCCTGTGCGCTTTCCTGCGGCTGTCGCTTCCGCTCATGCTTTACTAAATAACGCCAATATTATAAAAGTGGGGTTTGGGATTCGTGATGATATTAAGGAGCTACGCAATAAGCTGGCGATTGAGATGATGAATACGCAAGATTTATCAATTGAATTAAAACATTTGGTGGATGAGAAAAATAATATTGGGGCGAGGGCTGCGGTGGCGATGGTACTTAATCTGCGATTGACTAAAGGTGCGCAAACTTCCAATTGGGGCGCTTATCCGTTGCAAAAACATCAGATTCAATATGCGGCAAATGATGCACATGCGGCGATTTGTGTGGCCAACGCACTGGACAGTATTCAGAGAATTTCATCGTAACATTTAATTATATTGCCGCATTTTGACCATTAAACAGGTGCGTGATAAAGTGAGCGCCATTCAAACTCAATTAGAAACACATTCATGAAATTAGCCACTTGGAACGTCAATTCTTTAAATGTTCGTTTGCCCCATGTTTTAGATTGGTTGGCAGAAAACCCAATTGACGTGTTGTGTTTGCAAGAAACCAAGCAAGAAGATGCTAAGTTTCCTTATGCGGATTTAAAAAGCGCTGGTTACCATGCAATTCATAGTGGGCAAAAAACCTATAATGGCGTGGCGATTTTAAGTACGCATGAAATGACAGATGTGGTGCATGGCATTGCTGGTTTTGAGGATGAGCAAAAGCGCGTCATTTCGGCAACAATCAACGGCGTTCGCGTTATTTGTGTGTATGTGGTGAATGGCCAAGCGGTTGATTCAGAAAAGTATGATTATAAAATGCGTTGGTTAACGGCATTGAATAACTGGCTTACCGATGAGCTTTTAAAATATCCAAAGCTGGTGATATTAGGCGATTACAATATCGCGCCTGATGATAGAGATTGTCATGACCCTGTTGCTTGGGAAGGCAATATTCTGGTTAGCCCACGCGAACGCGATGCTTTTGAGGAGTTGCTTGCATTAGGCCTACATGACAGCTTTCGATTATTTGAAGCTGGCGAAGGCCATTTTAGTTGGTGGGATTACCGTATGATGGGGTTTAGACGCAATCACGGCATGCGCATTGATCATATTCTGGTGAGTGATGCTCTAAAAGAGAAATGCGTTTCTTGCATCATTGATAAAGCGCCAAGAAAGCTGGAGCGCCCAAGCGATCATACTCCTGTTGTATTAGAAGTGAACGCCTAAGCAAAAAGGCTAGTTGCCTTTGATATTCACGCCTAGCTGTTTTAATTTACGGTATAAATGGGTGCGCTCTAAACCTGAAATTTCAGCCAACTTACTCATATTATTATTAATCAGCTTCATATGATGTTTAAAGTAATAGCGCTCAAACTCATCTCGGGCCTCGCGCAATGGCTGCGTTAATTCAATTGGTAATACAATATCAACAGTCTCTGCTACACTAGAAAATTGGTCTAATACACGCGACACATCGTCTAACGTAATTTTTTCACCCAAACTGGTCAACATTAAATTTTGCACCACGGCTTCTAGCTGTTTCAAATCACCTGCCCACTCTGTATTTCGAAGTGCATTGAGTGCTGCGATATCAAAATCTTTATACGTTATGCCAGAAGACTCCGATAATAATGCCGTCATCGAGAGGACAAGTTCAGGAATATCTTCTCGATGATCATTCAAACAAGGCACTTTTAAATTGGTATTAGAAAGTAACTGTAACAATGACTGTTCGACTGCGCCACTTTCTGCCAATTGCGCCAAGCCGTGCACGCTAGCACAGACTATCCTTGTTTGGTATTTATTTGCATTTGATAACAATAGATTCAAGCCTTTTTGCTCAGTTTTGCTCAGCGCCGTTAACTCTTCAATAAAGATGACCCCTTCACGTGCCTGCTCTAAAATTTCTAGCGGCGCACTTGCTAGCTTCTCATACTCGCTTAATGCTACCCACGGCGTCCCTGCTGTATGCAAGAAGTGAGCACAAAGCTCGATACTCCCCCCTTTTTTACCAATTAATAGTAATGGCGTTTGCGCGCGCGATATTTGCTCTAATCGTTGCTTTAACTCATGCATTAATTGGCTTTTGCCTAGACTAACCAAATTCATCTTTGTTTTAGGCAGACTGTCTGCATGCACCAATGCTGAGTTGACTGTTTTTAATAACTTTTGTAATGCAATTGGCTTTTCTAAAAAGTCAAAAGCACCAATTCGCGTTGCTTCAACTGCAGTATCAATGGTGCCATGTCCTGACATCATGATCACTGGCATATTTAACAAACCCGCATTACCCCACTCTTTGAGTAAACTAATTCCATCGCAATCTGGCATCCAAATATCCAGCAATACCAAATCAGGTCTTGCCGACAAACGCATTTCACGAGCAACTTGTGCATTCTCTGCAGTGACAACGCGATGTCCTTCATCTTGTAAAATATCACTCAACAGCTCGCGAATGCCAACTTCATCGTCTACAACCATGATATTCCTTGATGCCATATTGATACTACCTTCTCTCTTAACGATTATTTATTACTATTCATCTATTGTTATTCTACATTTAATACCAGATTTAATGCATACCACTTTATCCTCTTTAGGAGCACCTTTTGTTTTGCTGTTTCTCCGCTTTTACAACACTTACTGTGGTTGCTTTGTTAATGGCAATTGAATACGGATACAGGCGCCACCAGCAACATTGTTTTCTATTAAAATCTGTCCTAAATGCTCTTCTACCATTTTCTTGACAATCGCCAAGCCCAAACCCGTGCCTTGTGCTTTCGTCGTTACATAAGGCTCATATGGATTAACCAAAACACTATCGATAAACCCTTGTCCATTATCACGCACTTCTAAATAAACAAAACTGTCATCCCAATTTGTTTTTACTTTAATTTCTGGCTCTGACTGACCCTCTAATGCATCTTGTGCATTCTGCATTAAATTATGTAAGACTTGTCTTAACATGGTTGCATCACCTAATAAATCAGGCATTTTTACTGCCAAATCATAAGTAATTGTGGCACGTGAGTTTTCATATAAACCCGATATATCTTTAATTAATTTATTCAAATTAATTTTTGTCATATTGACTGAAGGTGCACGCGCATATTCACTAAACTCGTTCACCATTGCTTTCATCGCATCCACTTGATTGACAATTGTATTGGTTGCGCGCGCTAGCATCGCTGCATCTTCTTCATTTAGCTTACTCGACAACTTAAGTTGCATGCGTTCAGCTGAAAGCTGTATTGGCGTTAAAGGGTTTTTAATTTCATGCGCCAATCGTCTTGCTACTTCACCCCAAGCAGCATCACGTTGTGCTTGCGCCATGGTTGTCACATCATCAAATACCACCACAAACCCACTATTCGCACTCTCTGGCAATCGCGTTGCGCGTACCGATAATAATTGCTTGCCTTGCGGTCCTACAATCTCCAGCTGTCGGCTCATCTCCGCCGTGATTTGGCCTTCGTTAAAGGTCACCTCAAAATGCGTTTGTATCACTTTGACAAACTCAGCTAAGAAGTGATAATCAATTGCTATTTTTGTAAATTGTTGATTTTCATATGGCGCTAAATTAAATCCCAGTATATTGATTGCCGCCAAGTTAAAAGTCCGTAAATCGCCATTTCGATTAATCGCCAATACGCCAGAAGACAAATGCGCCAAAACCGTTTCTAAATAACCACGTGCGGCTTCCAATCGCACCCTATTACGCTCATTCGCCTTATTTGCGTCTGCCAATTGTCGTGTCATGCTATTAAAAGACTTCACCAGCACACCAAGCTCATCATTACCATACTCTGGTAGCATTTTGCTGTAATCGCCATCGGCAATGGTCCGTGTACCTTCGGCCAATACTGTTAATGGTCGTGATAAGCGTCGGCTGAGGACAAAAGCGATTGCCAGTGCTGAAAGCATTGCCAACATTAATACCAACGTTAATGTCAGCTTGAATACATCTTTGATTGATTCACGACTATAGGATAGTTCTTGATAGTCGCGGTATACATCTTGCACCGCTTCAGCCGTGTTCGATAGTGACTTAGGGACAGGTTGTAACAACTGCAAAATCAATGTTTCACCAGTGAGCTCTTGTGAATTGACTGGCACTAAAATACGCAAATATAAACCCTTATCAAGAATTGGCTCTATTTTGCCAATCAACTTATATTTAGCTTGTCTTAGTTGTGCCAAATTTGGCAACTCAGGTAAAAAACTGGAAGCGTCTGCACTCGATACTGCCATAATACGGCCGCCTGCTGAAAGCAATGTCGCATCTTGTATCCCAGTTCTCTCTCGTAAATCATTCAGCACTCGGTATTGTGTTAGCCCTGGTTGTAATGCCAATGTTGTTGCCATACTTTCTGCTTGATTTTCTAAATCACGCAATAAAGTATCTAAAGCACGCTGCCCCAAACTTAAACCCCCATCTAATGCAGCTTCTACTTTAACGTTAAACCAAGACTCTATAGATCGCGATAAAAAATTGACAGAGACTAAGTAAACAATTAAACCAGGTATGATCGCCATCATTGCAAAAGCGCTCACCATCCGTAAATTAAGCCGACTGCCAACGACATGATTTTTGATATTTTTGTACAGACTTTTGATCTGAAAGGTAATCAGTACGACTAAGACTGTTGCGAGCGCAATATTGAGATAGAGTAAAACCTTATAATAATCACCTGAAACAGCAGTATTAGCACTTGCAAAGGAAAGCAAGTACAGCAAAATGAGTCCCAGAGCTGCGCTAAAAAATACAATATATTTCATGCTAGCGATTTAAATCTTTTGGTACCCATTCGAATTTTTCTGAGGCAAGATCCCAGCCTTCAGAGCCAATAGCATCTACCTGTATGGCCTTTGGTAATTTACTTTGATCTAACCACATACTCAATATTGCTTGATATTTTCGGTCAGGTTCTATCATGGCCTTATTGAACACCTTCCAATCATAAAGTTGTACAAGCTCTATCATCGCCTCACTTAAAATATCATGTGAGGTCTGGCGCCCATCTTGAGTGACTAAGTATTGCCGACTTAATGCATGGTAACTAATTTTAATCCGCGTTTTTGTTTTGAGCACATCCGCATCTAGCCACAATAATCGAGGCCGCACCAATTCGAATTCATATACAAATTCAACAGGCACACCTTTATTAATCGCCTCTTCTACTTTTTCACCAAGACCAATCTCCAAATCAGCGTACAGCATATAGTTTTCGCCACTCAGCTTTAAGTCTGCATTTTTAATGAGAATATGACGAGGCGCTGCCGATGCTAGCAGGCATGAAAGTAAGCATATAAAAAATAAGCTAAACTTTTTGTAGCAATGCATAAAAGAAACCATCATGATTGTTTGAAGGAACCAACTGACCATGCTGGATAGTCATGTTTTCAGTCCTGTTTTCCGTCAACGCAAGCGGCAATTGGATTGCATCAGCGTTGAGTTGTAAAAAACGATCAATTTGCTGCTGATTCTCTTCAGCAAAAACTGAACACGTCGCGTAAAGTAATTTACCGCCTTTTGCCAATAAATGCCACAAATTAGCCAAAATCACCGCCTGCTGTTGCGTAAACGAGACAATGTCTGATTCACGACGCAGCCATTTAATATCGACATGTCGCCGCACTATCCCTGAAGCCGTACATGGCACATCTGCTAGAATCCGATCAAATAATTGTTCAGATTGCCACTCGGCCGCATCGCCAAGTTGCAAATCGGCTTGCAACTGTAACCGCGCCAAATTGCTAGCAACACGATCTAGGCGATTACGATCATTATCTAATGCTGTCAGTGATAGAGAAGCAAGCTCTAACAGATGCCCCGTTTTACCACCTGGCGCACTACACGCATCTAAGACACGCATGGCTGGTTTCACATCTAATAGGTGTGCTGCTAATTGTGCGCCGTAGTCTTGTACTGAAACTGCACCATCTACAAAACCGGGCACTTGCTCTACTGGAATCGGCTTAGCAAGCATGACCGCCTCGGCTCCCAAAACAGTTGCTAGCATATCTTGACGCATCAGTAGTTTTACATAGGCTTGGGCATTGGATTGTTTGACATTCACGCGCAATGTCATTGGGGGATGTGCATTGCCAGCTTGCAAAATTGCCTGCCAATTATCAGGATATTGCACTTTCAATTTATCAATCCACCACTTTGGATAAGAATAAAACGCAACTATGTCTGTTTTGACTGTTTTAGAAAGCGCATCTTTTTGTCGCAAAAAATTACGCAATACGCCATTAACCAACCCTTTTGCCCAACGAGGTTTTGCATTGCCTGCTGCCTTCACAGCTTGGTTAACAACGGTAAAATCGTCTGCTTTATCGTGCAATAATTGATAAATAGCCACCAATAACAATGCATTGATGTCGGTATTAGTCAGTGGTTTTTCTAGTAGCTGAGTTAAATAGGCATTCACCTCACCATAAAATCGTAAAGTGCCATAACTCAAATCAGCAGCCCCTCCTTTTTGTTGAGGCGTGGCTTTAGGGAAAACATTCAGTGCATCTGGCAGTGCTAAAGTGAGGTTGCGTCCAGATAAAACATCGGCCACGGCCATCGCGGCAATTTGTTGAGAAATATACAAAATATCTTCCAAGTTTGGGTTGCTAAGATTTTACTGCATATCCATGCAAACAGGGAGACACTTGCCTATTTCAGTACAATATCCTGTCCATTCAATGTGAGAGCTGATTCTCAGTCAATACATTTAGTAATGATTAGCCATCGCCAACAATCGTCTTATCCGCTCTTCAGTCTGTGGATGTGTGCTAAAAAGCCCTTTTAGACTTTGACCTGATAATGGATTGATAATCATCATCTGACCAGTTTCAGGATGCATTTCAGCGGTTTGATTGGGTATTTGACGCGCGTAATTATGAATTTTCTCCAAAGCCGCTGCTAGTGCTTTAGGGTCTTTACTGATTTCCGCACCACCTCTGTCTGCCTCATACTCACGTGCACGAGAAATTGCCATTTGAATCAAACCTGCCGCCATTGGCGCTAAAAAGAGCATTAAAATCCCGATAATAGGATTTGGTCTGTTGTCGCTGCTGTTACCAAAAAACATCCCAAACTGCGCTATTGCAGAGATCGCTCCAGCAACTGTAGCTGAGATAGTAGAAATTAACGTATCACGATGCTTCACGTGAGCAAGCTCGTGTGCCATCACACCACGCAGTTCACGCTCATTTAATATCCGCATAATGCCTACTGTTGCTGCTACAGCAGCATGCTCTGGGTTACGGCCTGTAGCGAAAGCATTGGGCTGCTGCTCATCAATCACATACACTTTGGGCATAGGTAATTGCGCATTTTCTGCCAACTCTTTCACCATATTATAGTAGTTACGAAATTGCGTATTATCTGGCTTTACTTCTTGGGCACCATACATTTTTAATACGGCTTTATCCGAAAACCAATAAGCGTAAATATTCATACCACCAGCAAACACGAGTGCCATTAACATTCCGCTGGCACCACCCATGGCTGCACCAATACTGGCAAATAAGGCAGTAATTGCCGCCATTAATACAAATGTTTTAATCCAGTTTCCTAACATGACATTTCCTTCTAACAATTGAATAAATTGATATCGATATCATCGGATATGCAGGCGCATTTCACGCTATTCAAGTACACGTCATCAAATAAAAAAATCATTTTTTTGCAGATGATATCCTTGAACAAACTCTTTTGCAGTTTGTCTTTTAGCGCCTGGCATTTGCAATTCAATAATGTCAAGCAACCCCTCACCACAACCAACTTGTATCGTATCGCCAAAATCGACAACTTCGCCCGGCGCCGCTCTACCTTCAATGGCGCTAGCAAACCAAATGCGGCAGACTTCCCCTCTAAACTGGGTGGTTGCAACTGGAAATGGATTAAATGCACGTATTTGACGTGATAATGCTACAGCTGATTGCTGCCAATCTAACCTAGACTCCGATTTTTCAACTTTGTGGGCATAGGTTACTAAAGCTTCATCTTGCATTTCTGCAACTAAATGTCCTGTCTCTTGCAAAGTCTGCATAGCCTCTACCATGAGCGTCGCGCCCATCTGACTGATTACATCATGTAAACTCTGCGTGGTATCGCTATCCAAAATAGGCACATGCCCTTTACTCACCATTGCACCTGCATCTAATGCGGGCACCACCTCCATGATGGTGACACCTGTCTCCTTATCTCCTGCCAAAATAGCACGATGAATAGGGGCGGCACCACGCCATCTCGGCAGCAATGAACCGTGAATGTTGTAACAACCCTTCTGTGGCATATTAAGGACTGCAGTCGGAATAATCAAACCGTAAGCCGCAACAATCATGACATCACATTGCACGGCAGCAATCGCAGCCTGTACCTCAGCAGACTTTAATGACTCAGGCTGGTAAACAGACAAGTGATGGTGTAGCGCTAATTCTTTAATAGGACTGGCGCGTAACTTCATCCCTCTACCTGCAGGTCTATCAGGCTGCGTAAGCACCATGACTATCTCATGTCCAGCGTTGATTAAAGCCGCTAAAGCTGGGACAGCAAATTCAGGCGTACCTGCAAAAATCATTTTCATATTAATCGCCGCTTAATACGTATTTCTCTCAATCTCTCGCGCATGCTTAATCAATCTCTTCTTAATACGATTGCGCTTAAGTGGCGACAAATATTCCACAAATACCTTGCCTAATAAGTGATCCATTTCATGCTGAATACACACAGCTAGCAAACCTTCCGCCTTTAATCTAAATGGCTTCCCTTGCTCATCTAAGGCTTCAACAGTGATAGTTTCTGCGCGAGTCACCGACTCATAGACACCAGGAACAGACAAACAGCCTTCTTCGTATTCTTTTAGTCCGCTTTTTGCAACAATTTTAGGATTGATGAAGACTTGTAACTTATTTTGCTCTGCGCTCGTATCAATCACGATCAATTGAATATGTCGATCAACTTGTGTCGCCGCCAAACCTATACCTGGCGCGGCATACATCGTTTCTGCCATATCTTGAATGAGTTGTCGAATCTCATCGTTCACCGCTAAAATAGGCTTTGCCACCTCGTGTAAACGTGGGTCTGGATAATTTAATATAGTTAAGGTTGCCATATCGTTACGTATTTTGCCAAAAAAGCTTGATTTCTTAATGAATTACATGATAAGTTTAATGCAACTTCGCGGATAAGTTCCACAATTTAACAGAGATGACACAATGTATAAAAAAAAGCTGCATCACGCCATTATACCGCTGCTTGCATTTACTTGCTTAAGCCTTAATGTTTTTGCTGATGAAATTCAATTAAAAAAAGATCATCCTTACCGTCATGTGGTCGTTAAAGGCGATACACTCTGGGATATTTCCGCAACATTTTTAAAAGACCCTTGGCTATGGCCCAAGCTTTGGGGGATGAATCGTGATGAAATTAAAAATCCTCATTTAATTTATCCTGGTGATATTGTCATCTTAGATTTAAGTGGCAATGAACCAAAACTACGTTTGTTGAATGAAACTGTCAAACTAGAACCATCTATTCGCGTGGAAACACTAGAAAAAGAAGCGATTCAAACGATTTCTCCACATACTATTACACCGTTCCTGACGCAGCCACTCGTCATTGAAAATGATGCGTTATTGGCTGCGCCGCGTATTATTGCGGGGCCAGATAATCGCGTGATTCTGAGTCCCGGCACTCGTGTTTATATCAATGACATTCAAGAAGAAAGCGGCTCGCACTGGGATATCTATAGACCTGGTAATCCGCTGATTGATCCCGACACAAAAGAAATACTGGCCACAGAAGCAATTCACTTAGGTGATTTAAACATTATCCGCTTTGGCAAACCCGCAACAGCTGACATTCACGCAGTCAAGGAAGAGGTTTTTGTCAAAGACCGCTTAATCGCCGCACATAACGAAATTCTAGATCGCTTTGTTCCTCATGCACCAGACACTCAAGTAAATGGTCGTATCTTACGTATTTACGGCGGTGTTTCTGGCGGCGTTGCAGAAGCGGGACCTAACTCAGTGGTAGCAATTAACCTCGGTGAACAAGATGGACTAGAAGTGGGCCATGTGCTGGCAATTAGTCGCTATGGCCGTATTATTAGGGATTCAGAATACAACCCTAGCGACAACATACCCGCAGAGCAAGAGTCAAAAAGTGCACTAGCGCCGGGTGAAGTAAAGCTTCCAGATGAGCGTGTGGGCTTGCTCATGATATTCAGGACATTCGATCGCGTTTCATATGGACTTATCATGCGCTCATCGAGTTCAGTATTTACATTGGATGCTGTCCACACACCTTAAAATTTAGCTAAATGGAAACAACTAAACCTGAGTCGGATGATGTGCAATTATGGATTGCACTGACTCAAATACCAGGATTAGGAAACGCAGATATTCGTCAACTGCTTACCTTGTTTGGCTCACCTGATCATATTTTTGGCGCGAGCGCTCATCAATTAAAAACGGTAGTGAGTGATGCCATTGCAGCAAAAATATTACAGGGAATAGCAGTTGACAAGATCCAACCAACGCTAGATTGGCTACAAAAAGGGAATACCCATCTTGTTACCTTAGCCGATACAGCTTACCCACAATCTTTATTACAAATTAGCAACCCGCCCACTGTGCTATATGCGATTGGGCAATTGGATTGGTTAAACCAACCTAGTATTGCAATAGTTGGTAGCCGTCATGCAACACCACAAGGCGAAAAAAATGCAGAAAATTTTGCTGAAAATCTTTGTAATCAAGGTCTATGTGTTGTCAGTGGCCTCGCATTGGGTATTGATGGCGCAGCCCACCGCGGTGCGCTAAAGAGTAATGGGGGCACCATTGCAGTAGTGGGCACGGGCTTAGATATTGTCTATCCAGCAAAGCATCGAGAATTAGCCCATCAAATTGCGCAACGTGGACTCATTGTTTCCGAATTCCCATTAGGAACGCCATCTAAAGCCCAACATTTTCCCCGTCGCAATCGAATTATCAGTGGTTTAAGCTTAGGCTGTTTGGTAGTAGAGGCCAATATTGATAGTGGTTCAATGATTACTGCAAGATTAGCAACAGAGCAAGGACGTGAAGTCTTCGCTATTCCGGGCTCTATTCATTCTCCAGTTTCAAAGGGTTGTCACCAGTTAATTAAACAAGGTGCCAAACTGGTCGAAAGTTCGACCGATATTTTAGAAGACTTAAAACATGTATTACCAAAGCCATCATTGTTAAACTGGCAAGTGAGCACTAATGAATCTTCATCAGAAGCCAATCTAGTATTATCTGCTATGGGGTTCGATGCCATTAGTTTTGAAACATTACTTGAAACATCAGGATTGACGCCAGAGACGCTTTCGTCCATGCTAATGATATTAGAATTAGATGGTAAAGTAACAACGCTGGCTGGCAGCAATTATCAACGCTTAATGTAGTCAGGAGAACGATATGTTTGAGGTTTTAGTATTCATGTTCGAAAATTACTTTACTCACCGAGAAACATTAGATGATGCCGTTATGGAGCAAGAGCTATCGGCAGCAGGATTTGAACAAGATGATATTTTGGGCGCTTTTGATTGGTTTCAAGAAATGCGATCGATGTTTAGCGCACCACTGTTTGATTACGCTCATGAAAAAAGAGCGATTCGTGTTTTTTCACCCAACGAATACAAGAGAATTAATACTGAAAGCTTGGGATTTTTAATCTTTTTACAGCAGGCAAAAGTCATTAATGATGTTGAACGTGATTTGATTGTTGAGCGGGCAATGGCGCTTAATACAAATAGATTAGGTATTGAAGAAATGCGCTGGATTACCATGATGGCCTTATGGAGCCAAGGCCGTGATAAAGACTATTCTTTTGTTGAAGATGCGCTATTCAATCCTCGTGGATTGACATTACAATAATTAATCTTCATCTTCTAAGCCAACATTATTAATAATCTTAGTGATTGTATCTGCTTGATTGAGCGTATAAAAATGAAAACTAGGCACGCCTGCTAATAAAAGCTTCTCACACAACTCACTCACGACATCGGCACCAAAAGCGCGTAATGAAACCAAATCATCGCCATATGCCTCTAGACGTAGCCTTAACCAACGCGGAATCTCTGCCCCACAAATACCCGAAAATCGTGCAAGCTGGGTGTAATTATAAATCGGCATAATGCCAGGCACGATCGTTGTGCGTATACCAGCCTTATAACAACTTTCTAAGAACTGAAAATAAGCATCTACATTATAAAAATATTGAGTGATTGCTGAGTTAGCACCTGCCTCAACCTTGCGCTTAAAGTTATCAATATCTTTAGCTGCAGATAAGGCTTCTGGATGAAATTCTGGATAAGCAGCTACCTCAATATGGAACCAATCGGCTGTTTGTTGACGAATAAACGATACCAAATCAACTGCATATTTAAAATCACCAGTACTGACTTCACCTGATGGCACGTCACCGCGCAATACCACTAAGCGTTTGATACCCTTGTCTTGATAAGCCTTCAGCAACTCAGCAATCTCGGTTTTGCTAGATGAAATACATGAAATATGTGGTGCGGCTTGAAAGCCTTCATTTTGGATCTCAAATACTGTTTCCATCGTACGATCACGAGTAGATCCGCCAGCACCGAAAGTGACAGAAAAAAATTCAGGGTTGAAGATAGCCAGTTTTTGTCGTGTCTCACGCAGATTAGCAATACCATCAGCTGTTTTTGGTGGGAAAAACTCGAAACTTAACGCAGTATTTTTCATATTTACACTCAACTTAATGTCTTCAACGAGACTGATTCCCAAAAACAGCAATAGCCAACAGCCAAGAAATAATACTGTAGGCCAATGCGCCAATAATGCCTGCAAAAAGGGTATTCACATCGAACCCTGTTAGATAATGGCCAACACCCCAAAACAAAATACCGTTGATCACTAGTATCATTAAGCCGAATGTGAATATGGTGATTGGAAGTGTCATCACAACCAGTAGCGGTCGAATCAGTATATTAACCAATCCAATCACTACCGCTGCAATGAGCGCAACATCTAAACCAGACAGATGGATATCAGGTACAAGATAAGCAACTGATAGTAATGCCAATGCATTAAGCAACCAGCTGAGTAATAAGCGCATTCCTGATATCTAACAGCTAAAAATTAATATCGATAAGTCTCTGGCTTATAAGGTCCATTGACATCCACACCGATATAATCTGCCTGTTCTTTTGTTAACTCAGTTAACTCAGCATTGAGTGTTTTTAGTTGCAGTCTCGCTACTTTTTCATCTAAATGTTTAGGTAACGTATAAACACCTACTGGATAATCCTGCGTTTTCGTAAAGAGTTCGATTTGTGCAATGGTTTGATTCGCAAAGCTAGAACTCATCACATAGCTCGGGTGACCAGTACCACAACCTAAGTTGACCAATCGACCTTTTGCTAACAATGTAATACGTTTCCCATCAGGGAAAATGACATGGTCAACTTGTGGTTTAATCTCATCCCACTCGTATTTTTCTAGTGAAGCAACATCGATTTCATTATCAAAGTGACCGATATTACATACAATGGCTTCGTTCTTCATTTTTACCATATGGTCATGCGTAATCACATGGTAGTTACCAGTTGTTGTCACAAAAATGTCGGCATGAGCACAAGCATAATCCATTGTTACCACGCGATAACCTTCCATTGCAGCTTGTAATGCGCAAATTGGATCAATCTCAGTTACCCAAACTTGTGCAGATAAAGCACGTAATGCTTGAGCAGAACCTTTACCCACATCACCATAACCAATCACCACAGCCACTTTACCGGCAATCATCACGTCGGTTGCGCGTTTAATCGCATCCACTAATGATTCACGACAACCATATAAATTATCAAATTTAGATTTGGTCACTGAATCGTTAACGTTGATTGCTGGGAAAGCCAGTTTGCCTTCTTTGTGCATTTGGTATAAACGATGCACACCCGTTGTTGTTTCTTCTGTTACCCCTTTGATCTCGGCTAAACGTCTTGAGTACCAAGTTGGATCTATTTTTAGTTTCTCTTTAATCGCAGCAAACAAACAAGTCTCTTCCTCAGAGCCAGGGTTCGCAATCACAGACAAGTCTTTTTCTGCACGGGTACCCAAGTGTAAAAGCAATGTTGCATCGCCGCCATCATCCAAAATCATATTGGAATAACCACCATCAGCCCATTCAAAAATGCGATGGGTATAATCCCAATATTCTGTTAGCGTTTCACCTTTAATAGCAAATACAGGCGTACCACCAGCAGCAATTGCAGCGGCAGCATGATCTTGTGTTGAGTAAATATTGCATGATGCCCAGCGCACTTCAGCACCCAAATCTTTTAGTGTTTCAATTAACACAGCGGTTTGAATGGTCATATGCAGGGATCCAGTGATGCGGGCACCTTTGAGGGGTTGCGCCTTTGCATATTCATGACGAATGGCCATTAAGCCTGGCATTTCATTTTCAGCAATTGAAATTTCTTTGCGACCAAACGCTGCTAAATTAATATCAGCAATTACATAGTCTTTAATATCAGCTACAGTATTCATATTTTTCCTTTAATAAATGAAAACTGAGCAAGGAAATAAGTCTTCGCGGGCTATTGCTCACCTTTTATATTCCGTGCTCGCACAGTAAAAAGTGAACGCAGTTAGAACATCTCTGAGCCTGGGAGTTTTAGAACAAACTCTCGCAACGTTCCTCAGAATTTTGGCATTATATCGTTAAATCAAGCTTTTGCAAAAGTATGACTGCTTACTAGCAGATTACGTTCAATCCCTTGGTTAATTCCAAATTTCAAACTGACTCCAAACATCATCTATATTAAACACACCCCAAAGCACAGGATCTTCATAACCAATGATGCTATCACGCTCACTCTGCTTAGATAAATCGATAACGGAAATTGGGATGCGCGAGTTAGTTTTTGTGGAAAAAAATACTTTAACAATTGGGGCTAATAACGATTTAGGGCTTTGATCAATGACCACAGCCAATCGTCCTGACTTTAGCTTGAGGGTGGAGCCAATTGGATAAATACCTAGGCTTTTCACGAAAGCTTTAAATACCGTTTCATCGAAATGACCCTTCCACTGCGCCATTCGCTGTAATGACACAGCTGGATCCCAGCCAGACTTGTAAGGTCGGTTAGAAGTAACTGCATCATAAACGTCACACACTGCACCCATCTTAGCGAACAAGCTAATTTTCTCGTCAGCTAATCCACCTGGATAACCTGTACCATCCACTTTTTCATGGTGGTGCAAACAAACATCGAGCACCACACTATCCTTGATAGCAGCTTCTATCAACATAGCGTGCCCACGTTCAGGGTGTAATTTAACCAAATTAAACTCTTCAACTGTTAACGCGCCAGGCTTATTTAACACCTCAAGAGGAATGCCTGCCTTGCCAATATCATGCATAAGTCCAGCAAGGCCTGCTTGCTTAGTCTCAGATTCCGATAGGTCAAGCTGTTTGGCCAAAGCTACCATCATTGCACAGACAGCAACCGAATGCATATACGTGTAATCATCTTTTGTTTTTAGCCTTGCTAGACTAATTAAAGCATTTTGATTACGCGAAACTGAAGCAGCAATGTCAGCAACGATGCGCGAGGCCGCTTCCGTACTCACTGCCCGTCCCATTCGAACATCGCTGAACATACTCGCGACCGCCTTTTTTGATGCATCAATAGTTCTTTTAGCCACTTTTGCTTCATTTGCAGCGCCCACACTATTGACTACTGTTGCAGTGGATGTTGAATGAAAAGCAGAAAAGTCAGGTCGATTTTCTAATGCAGTACTGTCTTTATTGTTAGACATTTGTGGCTTGTCTACATCCAACCCTTTACTCGTATCAATCACAACTTGCTGCACAATGCTAGACTGTAATTTTTTGAGATCAGCAATATCTTCTAAAACAAATTGAGTCTTCCAAAATGGATGATCAACCCATGCGCCTTTTAGCGCATGAATATGCATACCAAGTTTGACTTGGTTAGTAGGGACAGTTTTAAGCATAGTTGACATTTTGGCCAAATATCCGTGTTATTAAATCAAAAAAAAGAGGGCATAAATGCCCTCTTTTAAATCAACTTGAATCCACCGCTTTATTTATATACCAGCCGCTGCTTTTAACGCTGCTGCCTTGTCTGTTTTTTCCCATGTAAACTCTGGCTCATCTCGTCCAAAGTGCCCATAAGCAGCAGTTTTTGCATAAATGGGTCGTAATAAATCTAACATTTGTACAATACCTTTAGGTCGCAAATCAAAATGCTCACGCACCAAACTGGTTAGCTTGTCATCCGAAATTTTACCTGTTCCATAGGTATCTACCATAATGGATGTAGGTTGAGCCACACCAATCGCATAGCTCACTTGCACCATGCACTTATCAGCCAAACCAGCGGCCACAATGTTTTTTGCTACATAGCGCCCTGCATAAGCAGCCGAACGATCGACTTTTGATGGATCTTTACCTGAGAATGCACCGCCACCATGCGGGGCTGCGCCACCGTAGGTATCAACAATGATTTTACGTCCAGTTAAACCACAATCACCTTGCGGGCCACCAACAACAAACCGTCCGGTTGGGTTGACTAAATATTTAATGTCCCCTTTGATTAGCTCTTGAGGCAATAACGGTTTAATGATTTCTTCGATAGTGGCTTCACGAATCGCATCCAATGTCATTTCTGGCGCGTGTTGTGTTGAAACTAATACCGTATCGATTTTATAAGGTTTACCATCCACATATTGCAAGGTTACTTGTGCTTTTGCATCGGGACGCAACCATGGTAAACGGCCATCTTTACGCAATTGTGCTTGACGCTCCATGATGCGATGGCTGAGCCAAATGGGTAACGGCATCAGTTGTGGCGTTTCATTCACAGCATAACCAAACATCAAGCCTTGGTCGCCCGCGCCTTGATCAAGCGGGTCATCATTTGCATTATCAACACCTTGCGCAATATCTGGAGATTGCTTGTCATAAGCAACCATGACTGCACAAGATTTATAGTCGATACCATAATCACCATTATCGTAGCCGATACGCTTAACGGCCTCACGCGCTACTTTAATATAATCGACATTCGCGGTTGTTGTGATTTCACCAGCCAGTATAATCAAGCCAGTGTTAGCAAGTGTTTCTGCTGCTACTCGCGCTGTTGGATCTTGTTCTAAGATTGCATCTAAAATACTATCGGAAACCTGATCTGCTAGCTTATCAGGATGGCCTTCAGAAACAGATTCTGAAGTAAAAAGAAATTCATTCATTGTGCGCCTTGAAAATGATAAAGTTGTCAAAAAAAGGAAGAGATGACACACCAACTAAAGGCTAAAGCTAGCGCATCAAACCAACGAGTTCGACATTGTAGATGAAAATAAGCGCCAACCATACACAAATTTTATAATCGCAGTACTAAAACGCATCACGATGCAGTATCATCAACACCATGAAAAAAAGCGCGATGAAACTCAAATTCACCAAAATGCAGGGCGCTGGCAATGATTTTGTCGTTATTGATAGCTATACCAAACCTGTTGAATTAACCACTGCACAAATCCGGCATATCGCCAATCGCTATTTCGGTGTGGGCTGCGATCAGCTACTGATGGTGGAAAAAACCAATACCCCCAATATCGATTTTCGTTATCGCATTTTTAATGCGGATGGCGGCGAAGTTGAGCAATGCGGTAATGGCGCGCGTTGCTTTGTTCGCTTTGTGATTGATAAAGGCTTAACTCATAAAAAATCCATTGCCGTAGAAACGGCGAGTGGTGTTATCAAACTCACATCAGAAGACAATGGCGAAGTGACGGTCAATATGGGGCCTCCAAACTTCGACCCTCAAGCGCTGCCTTTTTTAGCAGACAAGCAACAACTACAATATTCACTCGCACTTGATGATTCAATACTGCAAATATCCATAGTTTCTATGGGCAATCCACATGCAGTAATAGTAGTGGATGATGTGAATACTGCACCAGTAAGTGAGCTTGGGCCACAAATCGAATCACATTCGCAATTCCCACAACGAGTTAACGCCGGCTTTATGCAAATAGTCAATCCACATGAAATCCATCTACGTGTATTTGAACGTGGTAGCGGCGAAACACTGGCCTGTGGGACTGGCGCATGTGCCGCTGTTGTCAGTGGTATACAATTAAATTTGCTACAATCACCAGTATTAGTGAATACCCGAGGTGGACAACTCCATATTACATGGGAGGGAGCGTCATCTGCTGTCATGATGACAGGCCCAGCGGTAATTGTATTTGAAGGTGAAATACAACTTTAAATCATTTAGCATTTAAGAAGATCGAACGTTAGGATTAGCCATGCAAGAAAATGAAATCATAGATTATCTGAAAGCACACCCAGTATTTTTTGAAAAAAATGCTCACCTCCTTGCCCTCATTCACTTACCCAGTCCACACGGCAATGGCACCATTTCACTTGCAGAACGCCAACAACTTGCTCAGCGAGACAAAATAACCGCATTAGAAGAACGCTACGCAGAACTAGTAAACAACGCGCAAGAAAATGACAAAACAATCAATAAGATGCATCAATTTTTTGTGTTACTACAACAAGCCAAAAGTTTTGATGCTGTTGAACAATTAATCAGCCACAACCTGACTGAAGATTTCAATATTACCGATACTTGCCTACGTATTTGGGCATCTCCAGCCGATAGTAAAGATGCTGGAAATTTAGTATTCTCAACTATGTCTGAGTCTATTCGTAGCTGGGTAAATGATATTCACAATGTCTATTGTGGAGAAACGCCTACAAGCATTCATATCGATGATTGGTTTATGGTCCCCGCCCAGTCTATTGCTGTATTACCTTTAAAAAGTAAAGCTGTTTATGGTTACTTGGCATTAGCTAGTGATCAACAAAAACGCTTTTATCTGGGTATGGGTACGGATTTTTTACAAAAGCTCGGTGACCATGTAAGCGCCGCACTTTCTCGCCATCTCGATTAAACGAATAACACCATTCCCTGACCATCGAAGCTGTGGATTTATTAACTGAATATCTACAATTTCTGACTGTTGAACGCGGCTTGAGTCCGCTGACTAGAGAAAATTATGCGCGTGATATTCAACAATTATGCACACTCAGCGATGGCATTGCCTTAAACGCATTGCAAACAGCCCAAATTCGTCGCTATATTGCCAATTTACATGGCAAGGGGCTGGGCGGCAAAAGTATTGCCCGCATGTTATCGAGTTGGCGTGGGTTTTTTGATTATTTAATGCTGCGCCATGGTTATCCTAACAATCCTGTGAAAGGTTTGCGGGCACCAAAATCAGCAAAAACATTGCCACAAGCACTCTCAATAGAG
>CBFHHI010000005.1:0-49496 GCA_965655675.1 Methylophilaceae bacterium
GGCTGCATCTCGAACCTGCACTGTTTGTATATCGGCCTCATTACTGCACTCTTTTACTAATTGAATCGCTTTTGCTAACGGCCACTGCGCGGAAAATCGATGAAGCGGTTTGTGCGAGCTAGTGGCGTGAAGCTTGCATTCAATTAAATCGGTGATGCTGTCTGCTTGGCTTAATACAAAATCAACTTCTGCATCATCTTTCGTTCTAATGTAATGCAAATTGACTGTTTCTCCCGCTACATCTTGTTGCCATTGAACTTTTTTTAATAGATGGCAGGCAACCAAATTCTCGAATCGAATGCCCTCATCTCCTAATACTAATCCCGTGTCATAAAAGTAGACTTTGGGAGATTTCAATGTCGCTCTAGCGATATTGTGGTGCCACGGTCTGACAGAGAAAACAATAAAAAGTGACTCCAGTATTTCTAAATATCGAGCTAATGTTGTTGGTGAAACGCTAAGGTCTCGCGCTATAGAGGCAAGTGACAGTGGAGATCCAACGCGGGAGCGCAGCATCTCAGCAAAAAGGCGCATGGTGTTAATTTCTTGCACTCGTGAAAACTCAAGCACATCCTCTCTAATCAGGTCGTTAAAATAACTGGAACGCCAACGGTCAGCCTCAGTATCATTATCTGCAAGTGCAGGTTCGGGAAACCCCCCTCTTTTCAATAGGTGGTTAAGCGCAAGTTGTGGCGAAACGCGTTGCGCCTCCACCCACTCTCGTACTGACAAGGGATGCAATCTTAATCTAAAATATCGTCCAGCAAGAGAATCTCCTCCTTGCCTAAAGGTCTCCATGCGCGCGCTTCCAGTGACGAGAATTTGTTGCTGAGCTGCACGACCATCAAATACGCCTTTTAACCAAGTCTTCCAATCTTGCATTTTATGTATTTCATCAAAAATCAGTAGTGGTGCGCTCTGACGCCATTGTTGCGCATTGATGACCAGCCTGTGTGGTAGTACATCAAAATTCAGATACTGGCTATCAGGCAGCGCCTCCATCAGCTGCTGACTCAGCGTGGTCTTGCCGATCTGCCGAGGACCAGTCAGCACTACGAGTTTTTTCTGCAGATCTTGACGAATCTGTTCGTATAAATATCTTTTCATGCGACTATTTTACACAAGAATGGATAAAAGTCGCGACTATTTTGCATTATGGTAAAAAATAGTCGATAAATAGGTCTTTTTTGTGCTTTGTCTCTTTGCTTTTCGCTGATGGTAGCAACAGATTCTGACAAATTTTTATAGCCCGTCGTAATTCTTTATGCCTGTAAATTTGGCAATCTCACGCAGTTGTCGCTTGGTTGGGCGCCCTGCTCCGCGTTCTCTTAGCGCGTGGTCTGCACTTTTGGTGGCTTTTAGGTTGTCGCGTTTGGTTTTGCTTTCTTTGGTTTCTTTATACAAAAATGCGGCATCTGTGGCACTGCGTCTGGCGTTGGATAAGCCTGTTACTTCTACTACCATTTCTATTTCTTTGGTGGTGATTTGAATTTGCATGCCCAGTTGCACCTCTTTTGCGCTTTTGGCGCGGTCGCCATTCACGCGTACTTTGCCACCACTGACTGCGTCGGCTGCTAGGCTACGTGTTTTGAAAAAACGTGCTGCCCACAGCCATTTATCTAAGCGACATTTTTCATCAGAGTGAGCTACCATATCTGTCCTTTACATACTTACACACACTAGACTGCCGCGCTTTGCTCGCAGTGACGGTGGTTGTCTTTGCGAGGAATATAATGACGAAGCAATCCAGCCAATTGAAACCCTATGGACTGCCACGGCTTTCAGCCTCGCAGTGACGTGCCCTGTCTTTGCGAGCGAAGCGAAGCAATCCAGTTTATCCTTCAAAACCATAGACTGCCGCGCTTTGCTCGCAGTGACGCGTGTTATTTACTGACTATTATTATGTTTTGTTTGTGGTTGATTGGTTTCTAAGGTTTTGCGATATTCGGCTAATACTGCTTGCGCATGGCCCATAACGGTATTAGGCGCATAGCTGCCACTGGCGTCTTTTTCGCCAGCATCGACATTCACTAACAGTTGAATGCCCTCTAGCACGTGGTCGATGGTAATGATTTGAAATTGGCCCTCTTTCACCGCTTGCACGACTTCATCATCTAGCAATAAATGGCGCTGATTACGTTTTGGAATAATCACGCCTTGTTTGCCATCTAAACCCAGAGCCTTGCACACTCTAAAATAGCCTTCAATTTTCTCGTTTACCCCGCCAATTGGCATTACTTCGCCAAATTGGTTTAATGCGCCAGTAATGGCAATGCCTTGCTGGATGGGTAAATTAGCCATGGCAGATAGCAATGCAAATAGCTCTGCGCATGAGGCAGAATCGCCTTCTACGCCGTTGTATTCTTGTTCGAATACTAGTGATGCATTTAAGCTTAATGGCGCTAAATGTGAAAAGCTGGCGCTGAGCCAGTTTTGCAAAATAAAAATGCCTTTATCATGATTTGGGCCACTCATATTCACTTCGCGGTCGATATTAATCAATCCTTTTTGACCAGGATAACAGCGTGCGGTAATGCGAATGGGTGAGCCAAAACTGGCATCGCCAAGCTCAATGTGAGTTAAGCCGTTAATTTGCCCAACCACTTCACCATGTACTTGAATCAGCAATTCGTTATCAATAATCGATTCACGGATTTGCGTTTCAAAATATTGATGGCGTTGATTTCTCGCGTTAATCGCCGCTTGCACATGTGCTTGCGTCACTATAGTTGAATCGCTTGCATAAGAGGCACTTTCGAGCATTAGGCGCTCTAAAAAGGCAAAGTTGGTGCTAATACGCGCTTGGTCTTCTTCTAAACGTTGGAGCGCGCCAATTAAGGTTGCCACCGCTTCGGCATTAAAGTGTGCACATTGGTGTTGTTCACACTTTTGCGCTACATAGCCGGCCACTGCTGCATAATTTTCTGCATTGGCATTAATGCTGTCGGCAAACTCTACTTTGATGGGGAAGTGATCAAAAAAATCAGGATTTTCTTCTAATAAGCTATAAAAATCTTCACGCATGGCAACCAAAACCAGCTTCACACGCAAAGGGATTAAGGTGTTTGCCAGCACATAGCCAGCATTTTGCCCACTGCCCGCTGCATCTTCAAATTGCAATGTGCCGTTGCGTAAAAAGCGATAGAGTTTTTCAATGATTTGCGCACCATTTTGCTCATCGTTCAAAATGTCGCGCAGTTGCACTAATAGCATGCCGCCATCGGCTTTATGCAATTTGCCTGCGCGTAAACGCATAAACTCATGCGTTTGTTCTGCGCCAGATTCTAAACTGCCAAATAGTGATTGATAGCTTGGGTCATTATCGTAAACAATTGGCTGTAAGAAACCTTCTGCCGCCGCACCGCTATTATCAACCAACAGATTGACACGGAAACGATTCAAAAAACCATCGCTGATAAGTGCTTCTAGTGCGCCTTCTACATCGTTAGTCACTGGCGTTGGGTAAACCTTTAAAAAGCTCACAACATCTTTTTTAATCAGCGCAACATATTCCATTAATTGCTGATTAGCTTTGGCAAAATCATCTAACTCTTGCATGATTGTGGCCAACCATGGTTCGGCTTGGTTTAACAGATCTGCTTTGTCTTTGATGACAATGAAGGTTGGCAATTCGGCCATAAATGCGCGAGAAAACGCATCCATGTATGCAGAAAGCTGAACCCCTAAACCAACAGGTAATTTGATTAAAAAGGGCTGATTGGTGCGGTTAAAATGATAAACCGCTACCAAATCGTGCAAATGCTCGCCTGTTTCTTTTGCCACTTGTTGCATGGCGCTTTGCATTAATGAGGTTCGGCCACTGCCGTGTTGCCCTAGTACCAACATATTAAAACCTGCTTGGCGCATTTTTAAGCCAAACATGGCGGCTTTTTTAGCTTCAGCTTGCGCTATCCAGCCATGCACATGTGGTTGATTATCTGAGGTAATCAATTCTTTAGTCGTTTTAAACGTCAAATCATTTAAAGGCACACTCGCATTGAGTGCTTGTTCATTTAAAATTTGCATACTTTCCTATTGTTTATTCTTGCCGATTGCCTAATCATGATGATGCCAGCGTGACTGCGCTTCATCATCGCTTAGCTTTGCTTCTACCCAACGCTCTCCATCAGGCGTTGCTTCTTTTTTCCAAAATGGCGCTTGCGTCTTCAAATAATCCATGATGAATTCACACGCTTTAAACGCCTCGCCTCTGTGCGCACTGGCTACTGCCACCAACACAATTTGATCGAGCGGTTTAAGTGTACCCACACGGTGAATAATCAAGCTGCTGTTAATCTGCCAACGCGACTGCGCTTCTTGTTCAATCTTTTCTAGCGCACGCTCTGTCATGCCAGGATAATGTTCTAGTGTTAGCGTATTAACTGCATCGCCATCGTTAATATCGCGCACTTGCCCGATAAAGCTCACTACAGCACCAATATCGGCACTGGCGGTGCGCATAGCCGTCAATTCGGTCGCGACATCAAAATCTGCTGTTTGTACGCGTACTGTCATGATGAATGTGTAGCCTAACCGCCTGTAACCGGCGGGAAAAACGCCACTTCATCGCCATCATTAATTGCCATCATGTCATCTACTAACTCATGATTAATGGCTGCTCGAACAATTTGTTTACCGCTAAACAAATCTGCCCACACTGCACCGCGTTTTGCTAAAAAATCTTTTAGCGTGCTGATGGTTGAAACCTCAGGCGGCAACATCATGTCTTCTGTTGAATAATTCACAGATTCTTTGATTCTTGCAAAATATAATACTTTTATATTCATATAATTAATTGATTTATCTAAAGTTTTAAATTAATCTTCATCTACTGCATCTAGTAAGTCAACAGTAGGTTCATTACTTAACTCTACCCGCTCAATGCGTGCAAAAGCACCAGTGATTTTGCGACTACTTTTATGCACTTCTTCTGCATCTTCATTCGCCATGCGAATATGATCCGCCAGTTTTTTCATACGTGCATCAAAGCGTTTAAAATCACCGCTCAGCTTACCAAGCTCATCTTTAATAATATGCACTTGTTTGCGCATTTCTACATCTTTTAACACCGCACGCGCGGTATTTAACACCGCCATTAATGTGGTAGGCGACACCACCCAAACGCGCTTATTCATTGCATAATCAATCACATCGGGGTGGTAAGCATGAATCTCGGCAAACACGGCCTCGGCGGGGATAAACATCACTGCGCCATCGGATGTCACGTTAGGAATAATGTATTTAGTGGCAATATCATCCACATGCCGCTTCACATCGGCTTTAAATTGCTTAGTCGCCAGGGCTTTTTCGATATCATTCAGCGATTTATCAAACATGCGGTGATAATTTTCGAGCGGAAATTTACTATCCACCGCAACGGTGCCAGTTGGCTCTGGTAGAAACAAAGCACAATCTACCCGCGTGCCATTGTCAAATGTATGCTGCATTTTAAAGCTTTGCTCAGGCAGCACGTTGCGAATCAAGCCTTCTAGTTGCACCTCACCATAAGCGCCACGGCTTTTTTTGTCGCCAAGCAATTCTTGCAAGCTCACCATATTGCTGCTCAATCCATCAATCTTTTTCTGCGCCTCATCAATGGTTGCAAGGCGTTGCATGACGCTCACAAAGGTTTCATTGGTCTTTTTAAAGCCTTCTTCTAAACGTTCAGACACTTTACCGCCAATCTCTTCCAAGCGCGCATCCACTACTTTGCTCAAGCTTTCTATGGTTTGCGTTAGCGTGGTGGTTGCTTTCAACATGGTGTCGTTAATCAATCCTTGTTGCGATTTGCCTTGCTCAGCTAGGGTGTTGTGTAGTTTTTCTAGCACTGTTTCGCGTGTTTGCGACAGATTGTTGGTTTGCTCAATTTGTAACTTTTGCATCGCTTCGCGAGTGGATGCAAGCTCTTGCGCCACACTGGTTTTTAAACGGTCGCTATTGTCTTGTGCAATGCTATTTAAACGATCACCTAGCTTATTTAAACCATCATGCAAATCCATCAACATGGCTCTGTGCTTTTCTTCTAGGCGTTTATCTTCTTCGCTGTGTTGTTGCTGCTTGCTCTTGATTGCCAACACAGTTTGCCACACCAACCATGCCACCATACAGGCAAGCAAAACAACTAAAGTAAGTAATGTTGTTAATACGTTCATGTTGTGAATTATAACCGAGTTAACCATAAACCGCCGATAGCACAAAAGGCAAATAGCTGATGGCTAAACGAAATATTAACAATCGCTTTCTTCTGCTTGCGGGACGCAGCATGTGTTTGTGAAAGTTGTTTTATGTGCACTTTATTCAAGTAAGATTGCGTTTATCTTATCCACCACGATTGCAGTGTTAGGCTTGGGGTTGGCTGCTTATCTTTGGCATGCTTAGTCTTAAAGTAGGCGTTTATATGAGTTCGCGCGCTCTTAACTCGCTTTTCATATAAGCGTAATAGATAGGCGCCGCAACCACCCCTGCAATGCCAAAGGTTGCTTCCATTAATACCATTGCGATGAGTAGCTCCCAAGCATTGGCTCTAATTTTGCCGCCAATAATACGTGCGTTTAAGAAGTATTCTAATTTGTGAATGATGATCAAAAAGGCTAGCGACCCCAGTGCTGTCGCAAATGAGTGACTCATACTAACAATCACAATAATCGCGTTTGAAACCAGATTACCGATTACTGGTAATAAACCAACAATAAAGGTAATCACGATCATGGTTTTGATAAACGGAAGCTCAACCCCCATTAATGGCAAGGCAACGGCAAGGTAAATAGCAGTAAAGATGGTGTTCACTGCCGATATTCTGACTTGAGCAAATACAATATTTCTAAAAGCACGGCCAAATTGCGTTGTGCGCTGAATCATTGCTTTTGCAAAAGGCTTGTAATGGTCATCTGTCAAAGCTTCGCGCAGTGCCAACATGCCGCCAATAATCATGGCAATCAAAATGTGGGCAAGATAGCGCCCTACTTCTTTACCTAAAAACTGCAGATTAGAGGCATTATTACGCAACCATTCCGTTACCAATTGTTGCAATACGACGGCATCGGCTGGTAGGCGCGTATCTAGCCAGTCAGGCAATATGCTGCGCGAGTCTTCAATAATCTGCGCCATTTTGCCTATTAAGTTAGCGATGCTACCAGCATCTGATTTAAAGAATGCAACTAAACCAACAACAGTGAGTATCAAAAACCCTACTACCGTGACTGCCAACAATCCTACAGCAATCACTTTAGATCGGTAACCGGGAAATTTTTGTGCAATATAGGGTGAAATAACATGCACTAACTCAAATACTAGCAACCCAGCCAATAAGCCAGGTAATAGGTGAAACTTCAATACATAAAGCATAGCGATTGCCATGATTAGCCATGAAGCAATATCGATTTTTGTGACTGGCTTTATTGGACTGATTGGTTTAGTTGGCATATTCATTGGTGAATCGATTCATAAAAACTTGCTCTTCTGCTAGTGGTAAACGTACAACAACATGGACTTTTTCATCAAAGGTTTTATCTAATATTTCCCCATTGATTTGCGTTAAGGCCTTTGTCAACTCATCTAAGCGATTGTATTCTATTGTGAGTGCTAATTGTTGCATTTCGATATAATCACGCAGTGTTGACGCGGCTAGTGCTAAATTGGCTGTGCCTCCATAGGCGCGTGCCAAACCTCCTTTGCCTAGATTAACGCCACCATAATAGCGAATCACACCAACACAGACATTCATCAAATTCAAGCCTTCTATACGCTGTAAAATGGGCATGCCTGCTGTGCCAGAAGGCTCTCCTGCATCGGAAAATCTTGGCACAATGCCGTCGGGTGTTTTTAGTCGGAAGGCATATGCTAAATGACTGGCATGTTGATGTTGCGCAGCAATCGCGCGCAGAAAAGCGCTTACTTCTCGCTCAGTCTCACAGTGTGCAGCCCAAGCGAGAAATTTAGATTTATGAATCGTTTGTTCGGCGACGCCGCCTTGTTCAATGATTTGCATATAACACGACGATGACTTTGATTAGGAAAGCCCCGAGATAACACCAGCTTGATTGACATTGATACGCTCGCTAGCAGGTATTTTTGGCAAGCCTGGCATCGTCATTATGTCGCCACACAATGCAACAACAAAGCCCGCTCCACGAGACAAGCGCAAGCTTTTTACTTCTAAAATATGGCCTGATGGCGCGTTGCGGAGTGTCGCATCGGAGGAAAACGAATATTGTGTTTTGGCAATACAAATCGGTAAATGTGCGTAATCATTACTTAAGGCTGCTATTTGTTGCTCAGCTTGATCGCTTAGCCGAATACCAGCTGCGCCATATAACTTAGTAGCAATCGTTTGTAATTTATCGCGCAAAGGTAAATCATCGGCATAAAGCAGCTTGAATTGCGATTGTTTGGCGGCAATGCTCGCCACCACTTGCTGTGCCAAATCGGTTGCACCCGCACCACCTTCTGCCCAATGTTTACAAACGACTACATGGCATCCTAAGGGCTCTACCGCTTGTTTTAGCGCAGCTAACTCTGCTGGCGTATCATTAGTAAAATGGTTAATGGCAACAGTCACTTGCATACCAAAATGTTCATGTAAGTTATTAATATGTCTTATTAAATTATTGATTCCATTATTTAAAAAATCGATACTTTCATGATTAAGATCAGTTAACTCCGCTCCACCGTGATATTTCAATGCACGAACCGTAGCAACCAACACTACCGCATCTGGCTGTAAATTAGCTTGGCGACACTTAATATCAAAGAATTTTTCAGCGCCTAAATCAGCGCCAAACCCTGCTTCTGTCACCACATAATCAGCCAGTTTAAGCGCTGCTTTAGTCGCAATAACAGAATTACAGCCATGCGCAATATTTGCAAAAGGGCCACCGTGAATCACTGCAGGATTACCTTCTAGGGTTTGTACTAAGTTTGGTTGAAAGGCATCTTTTAACAGCGCTGTCATTGCCCCTTCTGCTTTAATATCACTAGCAAAAACAGCTTTGCCTGTTCTGCTATTGGCTATTTGAATCTTACCTAAACGCGCTTTTAAATCATCTAAGCTTTCTGCTAGGCAAAAAATAGCCATCACTTCACTTGCAACGGTAATATCAAAGCCTGTATCGGTTTCATGGCGCAGTTGATTTAAATGCACTTTACGCAGCGCCCTGTCATTCATATCCATACAGCGACGCCAAGTAATACTGGCCAGATCGATGTCTAAGGCATTGCCATGGTGAATATGGTTATCAATTAGCGCTGCCAGCAGGTTATTTGCAGCAGAGATTGCATGGAAATCACCAGTAAAATGCAGGTTAATATTCTCCATTGGCACTACTTGCGCATAACCGCCGCCAGTAGCACCTCCCTTCATACCAAACACTGGGCCTTGTGATGGCTCGCGAATACAAACTACCGTCTTTTGACCAATGCGATTTAAAGCATCAGCTAGTCCAACCGTGGTAGTGGTTTTGCCTTCGCCAGGCGGCGTTGGGCTAATAGCGGTCACTAAAATTAATTTTCCGTTGGGCTGATGCTGTAATTTACTTAAGCCAGCATAACTGAGTTTTGCAATGTGATGCCCATATGGGATTAAATCTGCATCGGCAAAGCCCATTGATTTTGCAATGGCTTGAATAGGCTTTAGTGTGGCTGCCTGCGCTATTTCAATATCGCTCAACATCTTATTTTATCTACCGCCTGTAAATTGAAATCGTCGAAATAATAGTACGATGAAGTGATGTTTCAAAGCAACCTTAAAAGCGAAAGAATCGCATCATCACCATGCCATTATGTAGATTGAAAATAGTAACAATTGCGGCCATTGCGCTTACCGTGATACAAGGCTTGATCTGTTCTAGAGATTAAGGATTCAACCGTATCCCCATCTAGCATTGTTGCACCACCTACTGTTACGGAAATTGATAAATGCTTGTTTTTATATGTAAAATCTGTATGCATGATTGCCAGTCGGAGGCGCTCTGCCAACAAAGCTAAGGTTGACGGATCTGTCTCTGGCAATACCACCATAAACTCTTCCCCACCCCATCGACCAAGGGCATCCTGTGTTCTTAAAGCACCTTGCATGACATTGGCGACTTTTGATAAAACAGAGTCTCCACATAAGTGGCCATAGCAATCGTTTACTGCCTTAAAATAATCGATATCAACCATAAGCATAGAAAGTGGCTTACCGTTTTGTTTACTTTGCACCATATTTGCTTCAACAAATGCTTCCAAGCTATATCGATTATGCAAGCCTGTTAATTTATCAAATGTTGCCATTTCAAGTAACACGTCTTGACTCAAATTGGTCGCTTTGGCAAAGGCAAATGAAATGCTACCAGACAACAAAACAAAACCAGATAAATTAGCGATGCGTATGATTTGGAGTAGGTTTTGATTTAAGCTTTTAAGCGGTACTGCCTGACTTAACCATTCCTCTAGTAGAAGATACGCGGCAGCTATAATGCATAATCTGATATTCGTTAAGATCAAATTGCCAGATTTTGCAAACAATGGAAATGCTGTTAAAGGGAAAATGTAATATTGAAAGCCACTTGCTAAACCTAAATAGTAACAGGCCAAATAAGCATGCAAGATAACTTCAGCGGTGATTAACCAGACGAGTGTACCAAAATCATGATTAATGAGTGATCGAATAAATAATTTTAGGCAGCCAATGTAAAAAAGTACGCTTGCGATATTAATCATCGACATCGCCGGCACATCAATTAACCAAAATAAAATGACGAATAAGAAATGCATCAGCGTTACCACGAGCAAAGTGAAATAAAGCACCCTAAAGTCTTCTCGGCACTTTTTAATCATACTTAGCTCAGCTTGTAACTTTCGAATCATCTAATGACCCTCACTTTTTTGATGATCAAAATAGCTACTATCATTTTTAAACGTACAAAAAAATGAAAAAAGAAGCTATTTTTATTGAAACTTAAGTTTTATAGATCAGCATCACGGTCGATATTGACACCACACTAATACAGCGCATTTTAAAAAAAGTATTAAATAGATTTAAGTAGTTATAGTGAGCTTTTCTATTTATCTCAAGCTGGTGTCATCTTTAGAAAGCTTGTATTTTTGTTATCGACTTATTCATATTCACTTCAATCTGACGATTGATTAAGTGTTTTCTCCAATTTTGTTAGCTACCATTGTATAACAATTGTATTTGCTTTATCGGCGCTATATTAAAAATCTCCAACGCTCGCTTTGCGTATTAACATAATTAGTTCATCTTCTAATTGTTGTGCCGATTGTTTTGCGCGTTCTGTTGGGTTTTTTATACTTTTTAAATCATATGTTGGGCGATCTAAGCCAATAAATAGCTGACGTTTATTATTGGCATTTAGCTTTTCATAGATCGCTATACGACAAGGGGCAAATACCAGAAACTCTGGATGGTCGAGTATGATTTCTGTACCCATGCTTAAGTTACAAAAAGAGCGCACTTCTTTAATGCCTTGCGGGTCAATACCACGCAATTGCATATGTTCCCCTATTGGAAAGTTAGCAGGATTAACAAAATTCATACCTTCTGAAATACTTTTTAAACTATCGATAAGCTCTTGATAGCTAATACCTTCTTTGACTGCCACTTCATATATGGCACTGTTGGGATTAATCTCGCTATATTCAGATGACCGACTTTGTTGGCCAACACAAGCAATCATGGTGAGACTGAGTAGTGCTATACAACACCGTGTAAACATAACGCCCCTTATCGAAAATAGCATCATCATTTTAATGTGTTATCTTGAATATTTCATCGATAGCAGCCCGATTAAATTGCGGCGAGAGCATCGTAATGAAGTCATAGAGATAACCACGCATAAAAGTATCTTTTCGCATACCTAAAAAGGTGGTGCTTTGCGGGAATAAATGACTGCAATCAAGACGAACCAAGCTTTCATCTCGCTTATCATCAAAGGCCATATTGGCAATCAAACCAATACCCAAACCTAAGTTTACATAGGTTTTAATCACATCAGCATCAATTGCCGTGAGCACGACATTCGGCGTTACACCCGCATCATGAAACACTTTGGATACCGTAGTACTGCCAGTAAACGCAAAATCATAGGTAATTAATGGGTAGCTAGCGATATTAGCCAAACTCAGCTGAGCGACCTTTTCTAAATCATGCCCTTTTGGCACAACAACGCTACGATTCCACTCATAGCACGGCAAGCATACCAGTCGCTCTTCTTGGCTAATCGATTCAGTTGCAATACCAATATCAGCCTCACCTGTTGCTACCCAGTCAGTTACTTGCGTTGGGTTGCCTTGATGAATATTTAATTTCACTTGTGGGTAAGTTTGCATAAATTGTTGAATAGCCGTGGGTAATTTATAGCGTGCTTGCGTATGCGTAGTGGCAATAGTTAGCGTCCCAGTTGCAACCTGACTGAATTCATCACCCACGCGCTTAATGTTTTCTAACTCAAACATAACATTAGAAGCAAGTTTTAAAATTTGTTTGCCTGGCTCACTAACCCCTGTCAAGCGCTTGCCATTGCGTTGAAAAATTTGTAGATTCAACTCTTCTTCAAGTAACTGAATTTGCTTACTAACGCCTGGTTGCGAGGTGTGCAACGCCTCAGCAGCAGCAGAAACACTCAGTCCTTGCCGCGCTACTTCATGTACATATTTTAGTTGGTGCAGCTTCATGTCATACCCCCATCACTTTATTCAATCATATACCCTAATGCTATATAACAAAATAACATAAATTAATAATTAAATAATATTAAATGATTATATAAAAAACTGCTATATTACGCGCCTATTATCAATTCAATTCAATTAATGCAGTAGGTATGGATATTTTTCACATTTTGGCTGGCTTTGTTGTAGGGCTCTTGGTGGGACTCACTGGTGTTGGCGGAGGTTCTTTAATGACGCCTATCCTATTGATGTTTTTTCATCAGCCTGCAGCTGTCGCCGTTGGCACGGATTTACTTTACGCTGCAATCACTAAATCCGCTGGCATTATTGCGCATGGCAAGCTCGGTAATATTGATTGGCGCATTGTAAGGTTGCTGGCTTACGGCAGCGTACCTGCGTCCATTATCACAACCACTTTGCTTGCCAACATAGATATCTCTTCCGAAAGTGCTGTGCAAACTATTCAATTTTGGCTTGGTATTGCAC
This sequence comes from Methylophilaceae bacterium, assembly GCA_965655675.1. Classification (GTDB taxonomy): domain Bacteria; phylum Pseudomonadota; class Gammaproteobacteria; order Burkholderiales; family Methylophilaceae. Next base: position 13,156 of record CBFHHI010000005.1, read on the forward strand.
TCATGCTAACGGCACTTTCTGTTATTTTCCGTAATCAACTCGCCAGCTTTTCGAAAAGCGGTCATTGGGTAAACCCTCAATATGCAGCAATGCTCACTGTATTGTTGGGTATTATTTTAGGCTTTTTAGTCACCTTAACCTCTGTTGGCGCCGGTGCATTGGGTGTCACCGCTTTATTAATCCTATATCCTAAAGTATCCATTACCAAGATTGTGGGGACAGATGTCGCACATGCTGTGCCGCTAACACTGGTGGCAGGCTTAGGTCATGTCAGCTTAGGTACCGTTGATTACACACTGTTAGGCACTTTGTTAATTGGTTCTATCCCGGGCATTTGGGTGGGCAGCCATTTAAGCGCAAAAGTGGCCGAACATTGGATTCGATTATTATTGGCATTGATATTAGTTTACGTGGGACAAAAACTCGCTTTTCCGCATCTGCATGTTGCCATTGGGCTGGCATCACTCTGTATCATTATTGCATTAAAACAGCTTAATTATCGGAAAAGCTAACACAAAAACTTACACAAAGCCTTATTAAAAAAGGCGTTTTAGATTAAAATAGAGGGCTAACTTTAACTAGCAAAAACCATGTATAAATACGACAAAATTGATCAACAACTGGTAAACGAACGCGTAACCCAATACCGCGACCAAACGCGCCGCTATTTGGCTGGCGAATTAACTGAAGAAGAGTTTCGACCTATCCGTTTACAAAATGGTTTATATATTCAACGCCTAGCGCCAATGCTACGCATTGCTATACCTTATGGCTTACTTTCGAGTCGCCAATTACGCAAGCTGGGCGATATCGCAAAAAAATACGATAAAGATTACGGGCACTTTAGTACGCGTCAAAACTTGCAATTAAACTGGCCTAAATTAGAAGATGTACCTGATATTTTGGCTGAGCTAGCTACCGTTGAAATGCATGCCATTCAAACTTCTGGCAATTGTATTCGCAACATCACAACAGACCAATTTGCTGGTGTGGCACCTGATGAGGTGTTTGATCCACGCGCAATGGCTGAAATTATTCGTCAATGGAGTACTTTCCACCCAGAATTCGCTTTATTACCGCGTAAATTTAAAATTGCTGTGTCAGGCACAAAACAGGACCGCGCCGTGGTGCAAATGCATGATATTGGCATGGAGTTCTTTAAAAATGAAAACGATGAGCTGCGCATTAAAGTGTGGGTTGGTGGTGGTTTAGGTCGCACGCCAATCTTAGGCAGTGTTATTCATGAGAATCTAGAATGGCAACATGCCTTAAGCTATTGCGAGGCGATTATTCGCACCTACAATATTCATGGCCGCCGTGATAACTCTTATAAAGCGCGGATTAAGATTTTAGTTAAGGCGATTGGTATCGAAGCCTTTAAGGCGCAAGTAGAGGCAGAATGGGCGCACTCAAAAGATGGCCCACTGACCATTACACAAGCAGAGTTTGATCGTGTTTCTGCTTATTTTGAACCGATGCCTTACGAAACCTTGCCAGCAACTGATGCAAGTTTTGATGCACACATCGCGAGCAACCCTGCTTTTGCTGCATGGGTAAAACGTTGTGTACATCCGCATAAAACCGCTGGTTATCGTGCAGTGACATTATCACTCAAAAAACATGGAGAAGCGCCTGGCGACGCATCGAGTGCGCAGATGCATACTGTGGCTGATTTAGCTGATGCTTATAGCTTTGGTGAGCTACGCGTCTCTCATGAACAAAATTTGATATTGGCTGATGTTAAATTAAGCGATTTACATGCGGTATGGGAAAAAGCCCGCGCTGCTGGTTTAGCAACGCCAAATATTGGCTTATTAACCGATATTATTTGTTGTCCTGGCGGTGATTTTTGTAGTTTAGCTAATGCAAAAAGTATCCCGATTGCAAAATCTATTCAAGCGCAATTTGATGATTTAGATTATTTACATGATATTGGTGATATTGAAATCAATATTTCAGGCTGTATGAATGCTTGTGGTCATCATCATGTTGGTCATATTGGCATTTTGGGCGTGGATAAAGGTGATACTGAATGGTATCAAGTGTCTATTGGTGGCAAACAAGGTAACGATGCTAGCTTAGGTAATGTCATTGGCCCTTCTTTCTCGGCCGATGAAATGCCAAGTGTGATACAAAAATTGGTTGATGTATATGTACAAGAGCGCACGCCTGAGGAACGTTTTATTGATACGGTAAGACGCTTAGGACTGGATCCTTTTAAAGCACATGTTTATGCCGAAAAAGTAGAGGTGACCGCATGAGCCAATTAATTAAAGGCAATCAAATTGCACAGAATGAATGGACAATCGTAAAGCCACCTGTTTTTGGTGACGAGCCTGTACGAAAACAAGCTGGCAAAGTAGTTATGTTTAAATTACATGGTGAAGAAACATTTACGCAAAAGCAAATTGATGCGACTGAAATTCCCGCATCGGGCAAAATACTAGTCCCTTTGACAGTTTGGCTGGCTAAAAAAGATAGCCTAGCTTCACGCTTAGCTGGCGGAGAAATTGGGATTGTACTGCAAACACATGAGCCAATCGAAAATTTAGTAGCGGCATTTGACGATCTGAATAGCTTGCCTATCATTGCCATTGATGTGCCGATTTTTGCGGATGGTCGCAACTTTACGTTAGGCAATCTATTACGCACACGTTACGGCTTTAAAAATGAGCTACGTGCAATTGGCGATATTATGCGTGACCAATTATTTTTCTTGAAACGCTCCGGTTTTGATAGCTACCTTATCAAAGAAGGCCGCAATGCTGAAGAGGCGATTGCCAGCCTAAATGATTTTACGCAGCCATATCAAGGCGCTGCGGATGATGTGCCTGTTTGGCGCAGATTGAGTCGCTAATGACATTTGGTGTGACCATGCTTAAGCCCTCTGGGAATAATCCGGCAACATCGCCTGAATTAACAGATACGTTAAAAAAGAGCGTGATAACAAAACGCGAACAGGTGTTGGCTTTGTTGCAATCAGCTAGCAGTGAGTTCCCTGCGATTACCTTTGCGAACAGCTATGGTGCAGAAGACATGGTGCTGACCGATATCATTGCCAAAGAGCAGTTGCCGATAGCAATTTTTTCACTCGACACAGGTCGCTTACCCGCCGAAACCTATACGTTGATGGGCGAAGTGGAAAAAACATACCAAATAAAACCTGTTGTATTTTTCCCAAAGTATGATGCTGTAGAAGATTATGTGAGAACCAAAGGTATTAATGCTTTTTATGAGAGTGTTGAGTTACGTAAGGCGTGCTGCCATATGCGTAAAGTAGAACCGCTTAAACGTGCGTTAGCAGGCAAACAAGCATGGGTAACGGGTATGCGCGCTGAACAAGCGGCTACTCGCACTAGCTTGCCAATACGCGCATTTGATGAAGGTAATCAGCTAGAAAAGTTTAATCCATTAAGCGATTGGACTGAGCAAGAAGTCTGGGCTTATATTCGCATGTATGAAGTGCCTTATAACGCGCTGCATGATCAGTTTTATCCCAGTATCGGTTGTGCGCCTTGCACGCGCGCGGTAGCCATGGGTGAAGATGTGCGTGCTGGTCGCTGGTGGTGGGAAGACCCCAACAGCAAAGAATGTGGACTGCATGTAAAGAAATAAGTAGCTAAATTAAAACATAGAATAAATTATTGATTATGACGACAAAAAAAACCTTATCTCATTTAGATTGGCTGGAAGCTGAAGCCATTCATATATTGCGCGAAGTGGCGGGCCAATGTAGTAATCCAGTGCTGTTATTTTCTGGCGGAAAAGACTCATTGTGTATTGTACGTCTAGCAGAAAAAGCGTTTAGACCAGGGCGTTTCCCCTTCCCTCTGATGCACATTGATACTGGCCATAATTACCAAGAAGTGATTGAATTTCGCGACCGCCGTGTAGCAGAAATTGGTGAAAGGTTGATCGTGCGCTCATTAGAAGATTCGATGGCGCGCGGTACGATTGTACTCAAACACCCAGATGAGCCACGCAACAAACATCAATCAGTGACTTTATTAGAAGCCATTGAAGAATTTGGTTTTGATTGCTGTATTGGCGGCGCACGTCGCGATGAAGAAAAAGCCCGTGCCAAAGAACGTATCATGAGTTTTCGTGATGAGTTTGGTCAATGGGATCCAAAAAATCAGCGTCCTGAACTGTGGAATCTATACAATGCACGTTCACACAAAGGCGAAAATATTCGTGCCTTCCCTATCTCTAATTGGACAGAGATGGATGTATGGCAATATATTGAGCGTGAACAATTAGAATTGCCGAGTATTTATTTCGCGCATGACCGTGATGTCATTTTACGCAATGATTCTATTATTCCAGCAAATATTAAGTTACCAAACGGCGATATTATTAACCGCCCACGCGATGGCGAAAAAATTGTCAGCAAACAAGTGCGCTTTAGAACTGTTGGCGATATTACTTGCACCGCACCGGTTTATTCCGATGCTGATACCACTGCAAAAATTGTGATTGAAACTGCTACCACCACGATTACTGAGCGTGGTGCAACGCGTTTGGATGACCAAACCTCTGATGCCTCGATGGAGCTGCGTAAGAAAGAGGGTTATTTCTAATGTCGACAATCAACCAAATGAACAACCAAGAAAATACGATGCAACTTAACGACTCTCTATTACGTTTCATGACTTGTGGCAGTGTGGATGATGGAAAAAGCACCTTAATTGGTCGCTTGCTATTTGATAGCAAAACTATCCTTGCCGATACCATGACTAACATCTCTAATACCTCAAAAAAACGTGGTATGGAAGCGGTTGATCTATCGTTGCTGACCGATGGCTTGCAAGCAGAACGCGAACAAGGCATTACCATTGATGTGGCTTATCGCTATTTTAGTACTGGCACACGCAAATATATCATTGCCGATGCACCTGGCCATGAGCAATATACACGTAATATGGTCACAGCAGCATCCACTGCGAATTTAGCGATTATTTTGATTGATGCTCGCAGAGGTGTATTGACGCAAACACGTCGCCATAGCTATTTGGCCCATTTAGTGGGTATTCCACATATCGTAGTGGCTGTGAACAAAATGGATTTGGTTGATTACAGTCAGGACGTATATGACAAAATTTGTGCAGACTATACCCAGTTTGCAAAAGAAATTGGCTTGGCTGAGGCACGTGATATTCGTTTCTTACCCATGTCTGCACTAAACGGCGACATGTTGGTTGATCGTTTAGATAATATGCCTTGGTATCAAGGTGAAACACTATTAGAAATGCTAGAAAAAGCGCCAGCCGCCCATACAGAGCAATCTGAACAATTCCGCTTCCCGGTGCAGTTTGTTTGTCGTCCGCATGCAAGTGCCGATGCTGACCTGCATGATTTTAGAGGCTTTATGGGCAGAATAGAATCTGGTGAAATTGCAGTTGGTGATGCAGTGACCGTGTTGCCAAATGGCTATCAATCGACTGTGAAGGCGATTCAACTTGGCGATGAGCAACTGCAACATGCGATTACTGAGCAAAGCATTACCTTGCTACTAGAAGACGAAATTGATACTTCACGTGGCGATATGATTGTAAAAAGTAATGAAGCGTCAGAACCTGTTAAACAAATTGAAGCGTTTGTATGTTGGTTGGGTGAAACACCACTATCTACTGCGCGCACTTATATTGTGCGTCACACAACACGTGAATCAAAAGCCAAAATTGGTGCAATTCATTACAAAGTGGATGTGAATACATTAGAAGAACAGCAAACCAATGATTTAAAAATGAATGATATAGCGCGTTTAAGCTTTAAACTTGCGCAGCCATTAATGATAGATAGCTATAAAACCAATCGTGCTACTGGCGCGTTTATTGTGATTGATGAAAGTACCAATAGCACGGTTGGCGCAGGCATGATTGTATAAAGCAAAAATTAGATTAAAATGACAGAAGATTAACAGAAGGAATGAAAAATGACGTATGTAGTCACCGAAAATTGTATTCAATGTAAATATACCGATTGTGTAGATGTTTGCCCTGTCGACTGTTTTGTAGAAGGCCCAAATTTCTTAGCGATTAATCCTGATGATTGTATTGATTGCACGCTATGCGTTGCAGAATGCCCTGCTGAGGCCATTTTTGCTGAAGATGACGTGCCAGCCGATCAGCAACACTTTATTGAATTAAACGAGCGTTTGGCTAAAACATGGCCGATTATCTCTGCACGCAAAGAACCACTTGAAGATGCTGATGCAATGAATGGCGTACCAGGTAAATTAGATTTGCTGATTGAGTAATACGTTGTTCCCATTAAAAAAGAGACGTGTAGTCTCTTTTTTTATTTACTTTGATGCTATTAAACCATTAAAAAGCATGCGTATATTGCAAGCTTAACAGGTGCACACTTCCTTTAAAGTTGCCTATTAGCCGGCCATTACCACTATCTAATTGGTCATTATCAATTGGTGCATTGCGCACAAACAAATGTGCATAACCAATATCCATTGTTGACAACGGTGACACCTGCCAGCCTGCGCCTAAGGCCATCCATGTTCGATCATTGGCTGGCGTGCGAGCCGAACGAAATGCATCAGTATTTGCCTCTTCACTATAAGCTAAGCCAGCACGTAATTTAACCGTGTCGCTATAGTGATAATTAACACCTACAGAATAGCGTAGCGTATTTTCCCAATTTTCTGGTGTTACCGTCAGAGTCGCCCCGTTATCTCTCAGAATACGCAACTCTTGAAAGCGGCTCCATCGTGTCCATGTAATGTCTCCCATCACATCCCATTTGGCATTCACTTGACTGAATACACTTGCTGAGAAAGTCTCTGGCAAGTTAATGTCTGCACTGACATTACCGTCAGCAGCAGCGCCTGCATTAGGCACAAGTGCGGGTCGTATAAAGCTTGCTTTACCTTCAAGCTTTTGTTTCACATTCGAGCGATAAGCGATTCCGATACGGGTGTCTGCTGTTGCTTGATAGATTGCCCCCAAATTAAAACCAAAACCCCAGTCATCACCTTCAACCTTCACCTTTCCTTCTCCAGCAAGACCAAAATTAACGGATCGAGTCAATGTAGCTTCCGCACGCATTGCAGAAACACCTAATCCGAAAGAAAGCTGATCATTCACTTTAAAAGCAATGGAAGGATTAATGTTGATCGTTTTAAGTTCTGACTTATTTGCCTGAAAACGCCCTATCCAATCATCATCATATTCCGTTGTAAGCCCAAATGGCACACTCACACCAAGGCCTAGTTTCATAGCCGGCGTTAGCTCGGTCATGATGTAAAAATTAGGTACCAATGCCAAACTACCTGCATTAGGGCCTTCATCACCTGTGGCACCCGATGAGCCCTTATTATTAAACTCTATATCCGGCTTGATCAGATGTATGGCGCCTACCGCTTGGGTGCCGTTTATATAAGTCATGCCTGCTGGATTAAAAAAGATAGTGCTCGCATCTTCTGCCACAGCAGCTGCGCCAGCATAGGCATTTCCCATGCCGCTGGCGTTTTGCGTCATCAAAGCAAAACCTGCCGCCTCAACGTTAGCACTCGTCAGCAATACAAGCCAAAGTAATTTATTATTGATCATATTCATTCTGCACGTATTACTTAAATTAAAGTGATTGCACTAACAAAAAAATATTATTAGATGCGCTGGGTAGCCATTTGGTTAAATCCTACTAATTTTTATAGCATTAGTACAGTATTAATGCTTTTAATATTGATAGCGCTAGAGCCAGAAAGTGAAAATAGAAACGAGCGTTGCTCATGCTATCTTTTAATATTTGATAATGATATTGTGATAGTGCAACTAGCGTATAGTGGCTTAGCTAACAAGTTATGATATAACGCCGATAGCTTATTTTTTGTTATTTGATTATTTTTATCATGTCAGAATTTCAATATATTCAACACTACTCTTTGGCATTACAAGAACAGGTAAGACAGCTTCAAGCACAGAATAAACTTGAGGACTATTTTGATTCACGTTATCCAGAATCGCATACTATTCAAACCAGCAAAGCGCTATTTACTTATTGCAATGACATTAAGCAACGCTATATGCGAAATGTATCTGCGCTGGCTAAGGTGGCTTATGATAGCCGTTTAACTATGCAGCAACATGCATTTGGCTTAAATACCACTATTTCTCGCGTGCAAGGTGGAAAGCTAATCGCCAAGAAAGAAATTCGTATCTCTGATTTATTTAAAAAGATGCCAGAGGCATTTTTGCGGATGATCGTGGTGCATGAACTGGCGCACTTGAAAGAGCGAGATCATAACAAAGCGTTTTATCAATTATGTGAACATATGGAGCCACGCTATCATCAATTGGAGTTTGACTGCCGCGTTTATTTGAGTTGGCAAGCAATGACTGAGGTCTAATCAGCTGTTCCAAGTGGTTTTTGCCACATGTTCGTCATTGTAATAACAGATAAACCAACTAACACATACCCTAACATTGCCATCGCCAATCCTGATGGTGCATACCAAACAAACGGCACCACGATACCAGCTGACACAGTAGACAACAACATTTGCATAAACGCTTGCCCAGAAGAAGCCGTTCCGCGAATCTTAGCATGCCTATCCAATGCCGCTAACGAAAGAATAGGCATACACACTGCCATCCCTATGTTATACAGCGCAATAGGTAAAATATTCACTAAAGAACTCGCTGGCTGTGTTAAGCAAAGAAGAACATTCAGCAAAGCGATTGATATCATCCAAGCATATGCTAGCTTCACAACAGTATGTGGCGACCACTCACCCGCTAGACGTTTTGCTAAATATGATCCGGTAATCATACCAATCACAGTCGGAATAAATAAATAACCGTATTGTTGTGGCGATAAGTGTAGGTGCTTCGCTAAGAAAACGGGGCTGGCTAATACATAAAGGAAGAAGCCTGAAAAATTAGCCCCTATCGCGATTATCAGTTTCATATACTCTCTATCGCTAAAGATGACCTTGTAACTGGCTATTATGCTATTTACAGAAAGTGTTAATCGCTTTTCTGGTGGCATTGTTTCAGGCAAAAATTTTACTGCAGCCCATAAACTAAAACTTGCATATATAGCGAGAAATATAAAAATAAACTGCCAGTTTATCCCCAGTAAAATACCCCCAATAATTGGCGCTACCGCTGGTGCAATGCCAAATAACATTTGTACGGTGGCCATGACGCGCTGGGCTTGAGGTCCTTCAAACAAATCTCTTACCATTGCGCGAGCAACCGTATTGCCTGCCCCACCGCTGACGCCTTGCAGGGCTCTAAAAAACCATAGCGTCTCAACATTAGGCGAAAATGCACAGCCAATGCTAGCAAACACAAAAATACCCAAGCCCCATTTGATGGTAGTAATACGTCCTATAGCATCTGATATTGCACCATGCCATAAGGTCATGGCCGCATATGGTAGCAAATAAAAAGTCAGGCTTTGCTGAATTTGCAAATCGGTGGCATCTAAAGCCTCGCCTATTACGTGAAAAGCAGGCAAATAGGTGTCGATCGCAAAGGGTGCTAATGCTGCCAATGCCGCGAGTGCATAAGCTAAAAATATAGAGTGTGCTTTCAAAATGACTTCTTTTAGTATGAAAAAAAGGCGCAGTTACTGCGCCTTTGATTATAACGTTTTAATGTTTAAGGTAGCGCATGAAAATCTTCAACTCGCTCTTTGTCGCCAGCGACATATTTTTTGGAGTTTTTATCGGTTCTGAAGATAATAGGTTGCTCGGATAACACAGGATTTTTTGAATCCTCAATCGCTTTTTCTATCAAATAGTGATTGGGCGAGAGCGAACAAACGGGATCTGCACTTTCTGCATCACCAGAAAGTAAAAACGCCTGACAACGACAACCACCTAAATCATTTTCTTTTTCTGGGCAACTACGGCAAGGCTCTTTCATCCAATCATCGCCGCGATATTTATTAAATGCTGGGCTTTCTTTCCATGCATATTCTAAGCCTTGATTACGGACATTAGGGAATTCCATATTAGGCAATACGCGTGCAGAATGGCAAGGCAATACGTCACCATTGGCTGTCACAATCATAAACACTTCGCCCCAACCATTCATACATTTTTTAGGTCTGTCACCAAAATAATCTGGTACTACAAAGAAGATTTTCATCTTACTTCCAGCTTTTTCCCTAAATTCGTTGGTAATTCTTTCCGCCTCTTCCACTTGCTCTTTTAGCGGCATGAGTTGACTGCGATTAACCAAAGACCAACCATAGTATTGGGTATTGGCTAACTCGATATAATCAGCACCCAATGCTTCAGCCATTTCCAAAATTTCTTTCATGTGGCCAATATTGTAACGATGTATCACAACATTCAGCACCATTGGATAGCCATGATTTTTAATCATCGCGGCTACTTTTTTCTTTAATTCAAATGTTTTGGTATTAGTGATGAAGTTGTTAATCTCTTCCGTAATATCATGCATAGAAAGCTGGATATGATCTAATCCACCTTCTTTAAATGCTTGAATCCGTTTTTCAGTTAAGCCCACACCTGAGGTAATTAAATTGCTGTAATAACCTAGCTTCTTAGCCTCAATAACAATGTCTTCGATATCATCGCGCAACAATGGCTCACCACCTGAAATACCTAGCTGTATGGCACCCATTTTTCTGGCATCACGTAAGGCCTGTATCCATTGTTCAGTAGAAAGCTCGTTTTGCGTATGCTTATCATAATCGGTAGGGTTATAGCAGAATGCACAATGCAAAGGGCAACGGTAAGTGACCTCGGCCAACAACCACAATGGTTGTGTTTGCGTAATATTGGCAGCCACTCCATTGTTTTTAGCTTGCGCTTGCACTGTTTTTTGTACCGCTGATTCACCTAATGAATTTTGTGTCATGTGTTACTCCTAAGTCCTTAGTTAACTTGACGTAACCAAGCTTTACCTACTGCCATATCAAACATCCCAATGATGTCTGCCTCAATATTTTCAGCATCTGGAAATGCCGCTTTTAATTCACTTACAATCTCGCCAACCGTTGCTTTTCCATTAACGCGCTTAATGACCTCTCCAGCACCGCCGTGTAATTTCACCATTCCTTCTGGAAATAAAATGACATAACTATTTTGTGCTTCTTCCCACTGAAAGCGGTGATGCAAAGCAATGTCATAAATGTCAGTATGTTTAATGTCGTTTTCCATCACGTTAGCTTTTCTTCTAATTAAAATGAATCACAGGCTGGCGATTATATGCTCGCCCTTCTGTTGTTATGGTTGTGGATGCCAACATAATAGAGTCTGCAATAACCCAGAGAACATTGAGCTTAAATTGCAAAATTTCTAACGCTCTCATTTGCATTTCACGAGAGGTGCTGAAGTAATTCAACGTCACATCCAAACCTTGCTCGACATCACGACGCGCTTCGGTTAGCCGTTTTTTAAAGTAAATTAAACCAGTTTCATCAATCCACGGATACATACTAGGCCATGAACTAATGCGCTGCTGATGGATGTGGGGTGCAAACAACTCAGTTAGGCTGGAACAAATACTTTCTTGCCATGGCCGTTGTTTGGCAAAATTAATATAAGCATCGACTGCAAAACGCACACCTGGACTGACCATGTCTAAACTAGTCACTTGCTCGCGTGTCAATCCAACCGCTTTGCCTAGCTCAATCCATGCTTCAATACCACCCATTGCACCATCGATACCATCATGATCGGTAATCCGCACTATCCATTGTTTACGTACTTCAACATCTGGGCAATTAGATAATATTGCACCATCTTTCATTGGAATCGCAATTTGGTAGTAAAAACGATTAGCTACCCAGCTTTGTAATTGCTCTTTAGTCAACTTACCTTCATACATCATCACATGAAAAGGATGATAGATGTGATAGCCCTTACCTTTTTCACGAAGCTTATCCTCAAATTCCTCACGTGACCAAGGTTTTAGATTATTGTTTATTTCACTCATTATTGATTCTCCTAAAGCGTGATGTCCATACCGTCATAAGCCAACTCAATACCTGCCGCATTCAATGTTGCTCGCTGCGGTGAATCTTCGTTCAAAATAGGATTAGTGTTATTGATATGAATCAAAATTTTCCTTGGTTTTTGCATGGCATTTAAAATACTCATGATGCCGCCATCACTAGATTGATCTAGGTGACCCATTTCGCTGGCACGCTTATTACTAATGCCTTCTTTAGCCATTTCATCATCTGTCCAAACAGTACCATCGACTAAAATACAATCAGCATTGCGCATATAGTCTAATACATGAGGTTCAGCTACCCCTAAGCCTGGCGCATAAAATAAACTTTTACCTGAACGTGTATCTTTAATGAGCATACCGATATTGTCACCAGGCACAGTATTGTCTCGATGTGGTGAGTAAGGTGGTGCATTGCTCAACAAAGGCACAGCAGTAAACTCAATGCCTTCGGCAGTAGGAATGGTGAATATGGATTGGTCAGTAGCAATTTCATGATGATTAATGCCACGGAAATGCCCTAATATATTAAACACAGGGAACCCAGTTGTTAAGTCTTCTTTCACCGCATCCGTACAATAGATATCCCATGGTTTATTGTGTTCACGCAGGGTTAATAATCCAGTCACATGATCGATTTGTGCATCTGTAATCACAATGGCTGTAATCGCCGTATCGCGCACGAGCCGTGCAGGCTGAAAACCTGGAAAACTATCGAGTTGCTTTTTGATGTCTGGAGATGCGTTAAAAAGTATCCAATCAGTACCGTTGGCACTGACAGCTATGGATGATTGTGTACGTGGTGAAGCTTTGATTGTGCCGGCACGAACACCTTTACAGTTCTCGCAATTACAATTCCACTGTGGAAATCCACCACCAGCACCTGAGCCTAATACGTGTATATGCATGAGTTTCTTTGACTAATAAAATTAAAAATAAAAAAGACCGTATCACTTCACGGTCTTTAAAAAAATAGATTACTTATTCATTACGTACATTGTTACTTCAAAGCCAAAACGCATTTCTGTTACTACTGGTGTTGTCCACATAATCATGTCCTTGTCATAATGAAGATTAACTAAGTTGTTAATATGAGGCTTATCTTACCGATAGGTTCTGAATCATCCATGCAATCTACAATGAGTTCATGCTAGTGATTTTCATGATGCTTTAACAAGCGATTAATCTAGCGAAAAAATAGCAGTCATGCGTAGTCACAAGCGCTGGCGACGTTGCCGAACAGCATCAGCCAGCTGCAATAAAACACGCTCAGTATCTTCCCAGCCTAAACATGCATCAGTAATTGATTGGCCATAAACAAGCTCACATCCAGGTGTATGGACTTGTTTGCCTGGTTTTAGATGCGACTCTAACATGACACCCGCTATGCGCTGATCTCCATTGATCATCTGATTTGCAATATTAGCTGCCACATTCACTTGTTGCTCGTATTTTTTCTGACTATTGGCGTGACTACAATCAACCATAATTTTAGGTAACAGCCCTGCTTCTTCTAATTGTTCACCAACTGCATTAATATCATGCGCCTCATAATTAGGGGTTTTTCCTCCACGTAAAATAATGTGACAATCATCATTGCCTGAGGTCACGATAATGGCGGACTCACCCTCTTTAGTGACAGATAAAAATCGATGCGGACTACTCGCTGTTTTAATGGCATCAATCGCAACACCAACACCGCCATCAGTACCATTCTTAAAACCAACTGGGCACGATAGGCCAGATGCTAACTCTCTATGCACTTGCGATTCAGTTGTGCGTGCACCAATTGCTCCCCAGCTCACCAAATCAGCAGTATATTGTGGGGTGATTGTGTCTAGGAACTCCATACCAGCTGGCATGCCAAGCTCATTCACGTCTAATAAGAACTGACGTGCTTTTTCTAGACCTAAATTGATATCATAACTACCATCCAAATGTGGATCATTGATTAAGCCTTTCCAACCTACTGTGGTTCTTGGCTTTTCAAAATAGACACGCATTACAATGAGCAAGTCATCTGATAGATGTTTGCGAATAGCCAATAAACGACGTGCATATTCAAGCCCCGCCTTTGTATCGTGAATGGAACAAGGACCAACCACCACGAGCAATCGATCATCTTCACCATGCAGCACGCGGTGAATAGCTGTACGCGTAGCTAAAATATTTTCTGTACTACCCGCACTTTCTTTTAACTTTTCGATGATCTGCGCAGGCTTAATTAAGGCTTTGATTTCGATAATACGTACATCATCGGTCGCTAGTTTTTCAAGTTTTTGTTTCTCGTGTTCAGTCATTGTCTTTTAAAATTAATGCTAGCGCTTCTAAAAAACGCTGGTTCTCAGAAAATAAGCCTATACTAACGCGTAAGTAATCAGGCAATTCATAATTAGCAATTGGCCGCACAATGATACCGCGCTCTAATAATTGTTGATTGACTCTTGCAGCATGATCAACAGCAAAACTGATGAAATTAGCATACGAATCAATGTAATTTAAGCCTAACTTATCAAGACCCTGCCTTAATTGCAACATACCCGCTTGATTGGCTGCATAGCTTTTTGCAACAAAGTCATCATCCGCTAATGAGGCAACTGCTGCCACTTGAGCGAGTGAATTTACATTAAATGGCTGACGGACACGATTGAATATAGCCGCTATATCAGCATGCATTACACCAAACCCAACTCGTAAACCAGCCAAACCATAGGCTTTAGAAAAACTGCGAGAAATAATAAGATTATCAAAATCGCTTAACCAATGAATTGCCTCGGATTTATGCTCTGCTGATAAATATTCATCATAAGCCTCATCCAGCACAACCAAAACATGACGAGGCACTTGTTCTAAAAACCTTTTTAACGGTGCTTTATCAAGCAATGTACCTGTTGGATTATTCGGATTAGCAATAAAAATTAATCGTGTCTTGGGGGTAATTGCCTTTAAAAATGCATCTAAATCATGGGCAAACGCCTTCGCTGGTACCACAATGCCAGTGGCACCAATCGCCTGTGTCACCAGAGCATAAACAGCGAACGCATGCTGCGAATAGATAGCTTCATCACCTGCTTGCAAAAATGCGCGCGCTGACAACTCTAAGATATCGTTTGATCCGTTACCAAACACAATTTGCGCTGGGTTGACGTTAAATTTTTGACTAACTGCTTCACGCAATGCAAAGCTATTGCCATCAGGATAGCGTGCTATATCTAGCAATGCTTCTTCAATCGCTAGCTGTGCTTTTGGGCTCATACCCAAAGGATTTTCATTTGATGCCAACTTCACAATATCAGCTTCATTAATGTTGAATTGACGGGCAATTTCAGCAATAGGTCGGCCTCCTTGATAAGGGGCATGATTAGATGATAAGCTCATAGTTAGCGATATATGTAAAAAAGTTAAACAACAGCAACAGGGTAAGAACCAAGCACTTTGATCACAGAAGCGCGTGAAGCTAATTCAGCAAGAGCTGCCGCAACTTTTTGATCAGTTTGATGGCCTTCTATATCAATAAAAAATACATAATCCCACAAACCCTGTTTAGACGGACGAGATTCTAATTTAGTCATACTAACGCCATGACGTGATAACGGTTCCAACAAATCAAACATTGCGCCAGGCTTATTTTTTGTAGTAAGCGCCAATGATGTTTTATCTTTACCAGAGGCAGCCACATCATGTTTACCCAATACCAAAAAGCGCGTCGTATTTTTTGGATCGTCTTCAATATTGGATGCAAGTACGTTCAAATCAAACAACTCTGCCGCTCTTTTGCTGGCGATAGCTGCAGCAAATGTACCATCAGTGGCGACTAAATCATGAATCATTTTTGCCGCAAATGCATTACTTGTTACAGCTTCTCTTTGTGCAGTTGGCAGGTTTTTATTGAGCCATTGGTGACATTGCGATAGAGATTGCCCATGCGAAAACACATGAGAAATTTGGTTAATATCTGTTTGTTTTGATAATAAGCAGTGATGAATGGGTAGCGTCACTTCGCCGCAGACTTTTAGCGAGCTAGATAATAATAAATCGAGGGTTAAACCAACGGCACCTTCTGTTGAATTTTCAACTGGCACAACTGCATAATCGGCCTGATCAGCCTCCAGCATCCTGAACACTTCATCAATCGTGCCGCAGACAATGGCATGACGACCTTGACCAAATTGTTTTAATGCTGCTTCTTCTGTATAGGTACCAAGTGGTCCTAAAAAAGCGATTGAAAGCTCCTTCTCTAACGCACGGCAATTGGACATGACGGCGCGAAATATATGACTAACCGCTTCGCTTGAAAGTGGTCCTTCATTAGCCGCTTGCATGGCTCGCAACACTTGCGCTTCACGCTCAGGTCGATAAATCACACCATCTTCTTTAACATGACCTATTTCACGCGCAAGATTTGCGCGCTCATTAACCAGTTTAAGTATCTTCGCGTCTATTGCGTCAATCTTTTCTCTAAATTTTTTCAATAAATCCGTCATGTGTATAAATTTTATCTAGTGTGCTTTTGCTCAAACGATTGCATATAATCTACCAGCGCTTCAACCCCTTCTAATGGCATCGCATTGTAAATACTAGCACGCATACCACCAACAGAACGATGACCTTTTAGTTGCAGCAAGCCATTCGCTTCTGCGCCAGCAATAAACGCATCATTTAATGTTTCATCTTTCAAAAAGAAAGGAATATTCATGCGTGAGCGATTACTCACAGCAACATCATTGATATAAAAATCGGTTGAATCAATATAGTGATACAGTAAATTAGCTTTAGCAATATTCAATTGCTCAATTGCGGCAACGCCACCTTGCTCGAGCAACCACTCAAACACTAAGCCAGCCATATAAATGCCATAGGTTGGCGGTGTGTTCACCATGCTTTGATTTTCCGCTTGCTCTTTCCAATGAAAAACACCAGGTGTTGATGGTGATGCTTGATTCAATAGATCTTCTCGCACTATCACAATACACAAGCCAGCTGGCCCAATATTTTTTTGTGCGCCCGCGTAGATCACACCATATTTTGATACATCAATGGGACGAGAAAGAATATGTGAAGACATATCGGCCACGATCGGCACATCACCTGCATCAGGCAAACCATCGAACTCGACACCATTGACGGTTTCATTCGTACAAATATGTAAATATGCCGCTGCTTTGTTTAAGGTCCAATCAGCATAATCAGGCACATAAGTGAATGGGTCGCTGTTGGCTACTATATCGATATTACCTACCATTGCTGCTTCTATTGCGCTACGCTGACTCCAACTGCCAGTGACCGCGTAATCAGCACGTTTACCATTCAGCAAATTAAGCGGAATCATGACATTCTCGGCAATGGCGCCGCCATGTAAAAACAATACTTTGTAACTATTCGGTATATTGAGTAATGTACGAAAATCAGCTTCTGTTTTTGCTAAAATGCTTAAAAACTCTTTCCCGCGATGTGACATCTCCATCACGGACATACCACTGCCATGCCAATCTAGCATTTCGGCTTGCGCACGTTTTAGTACTGGTGGCGGCAAAACCGCTGGGCCTGCTGAAAAATTATAGATTTTCTTCATCTATTCAGTCGCTATTCTTCATCATCTTCAGTTTCAACCACTTTTTCTAAGCCTGATAATTTTTCACCTTGACCTAAATTAATGAGCGTTACACCTTGTGCTGCACGCCCCATGTCACGAATCTCTTTTACTCGCGTACGAATAAGCACGCCACCAGTGGTAATCAGCATAATTTCATCATCCGCACTCACCAATCTAGCAGCAATTGCTTTTCCATTACGCTCACTAATCGCGATTGCTTTAACGCCTTGCGTACCACGACCTGAATGACGGAAATCGGATAATATGGTGCGTTTGCCATAGCCATTTTCAGTGGCAACTAACACCGACTGCTGATCATCATCAGCAATCAATAACGATAGCACTTGTTGTCCAGCAGCAAGCTTCATGCCGCGCACACCACGCGTAGCCCGACCCATTGGACGCACATCATCTTCACTAAACCAAACTGCTTTACCCCCGTCAGATACTAAAACAATATCGTTTTTACCATTGGTTATTTCAGCACCAATCAGATAATCACCATCATCTAATTTAATGGCAATAATGCCTGATTTACGTGGCTTATTAAACTCAGTCAATGCTGTTTTCTTGACTGTGCCTTTTGCGGTTGTCATGAAAATAAATTCATTCTCAGTGAATTCTTTTACAGGCAATATCGCGTTAATTTTTTCGCCTTCTGCTAATGGGAATAAGTTCACAATCGGTTTACCACGACCAATTCGGCTACCTTGTGGCACTTCATACACTTTCAACCAATATACCTGACCTAAGCTACTGAAACAAAGAATGTAATCATGTGTATTCGCAATGAATAACTTATCAATAAAATCGTCTTCTTTTGTTGGCGCCGCTGTTTTACCTCGACCACCCCGTTTTTGAGCACGGTATTCTTCTAATAACTGTGATTTTACATAACCAGTATGCGACAAGGTTACTACTACATCTTGTGGTGTAATCAAATCTTCTAAGGATAAGTCTTGCGTATTTTCAACAATTTCACTACGTCGTTTATCACCAAACCCTTTACCAATTTCAGTCAATTCATCTTTAATCATTGTTGTAACACGGTGTGCATTTGCCAAAATATCTAACAAATCAGCAATCACATCCATCACTTCTTTATATTCATTGACAACTTTATCTTGCTCTAAACCAGTTAAGCGTTGTAAACGCATTTGCAGAATTTCTTGTGCTTGCACACCAGATAATTTATAACCTTTTGGCGTTAAACCAAAGTCAACTGACAATCCGTCTGGGCGCGAAGCTTCCATTGCTGCACGTTTGAGCATCTCTTCTACCACTGGCGATGTCCATGCGCGCTCCATCAATCTTTCTTTTGCTTCTGGTGGTGTTGGTGCAGCTTTGATAATAGCGATCATCTCATCAACATTCGCTAAAGCAACAGCCAGCCCTTCTAATACGTGACCACGATCGCGCGCTTTTCTTAATTCAAATACGGTTCTGCGTGTAATCACTTCGCGACGATGTCGCAAGAATGCTTCAAGAATTTGCTTCAGATTTAATAAACGAGGTTGCCCATCCAACAAAGCAACCATGTTCATACCAAAGGTATCTTGTAACTGCGTTTGTTTATACAGATTATTCAATACCACTTCCGGTACTTCACCGCGTTTTAATTCAATGACAACGCGCATACCCGATTTGTCTGACTCGTCACGTAAATCAGAAATACCTTCTATTTTTTTATCATTAACGAGCTCTGCTATTTTCTCAATCAAAGTCTTTTTATTCACTTGATAAGGCAGTTCATCAATAATAATGGATTGGCGGTTACCACCTTTATCCATATCTTCAAAATGGGTGCGCCCACGCATCACCACGCGACCGCGGCCTGTACGATAGCCCTCTTTAACACCCGTTGTGCCATATATAATGCCAGCTGTTGGGAAGTCAGGCGCAGGGATTAAATCAATTAACTCATCCACAGTTGTTTCTGGATTTTCCAACAAAGCGAGACAAGCTTCCAACACTTCATTTAAATTATGCGGCGGGATATTAGTCGCCATACCGACAGCGATACCAGAGCTACCATTAATCAATAAATTAGGTATACGCGCAGGCATAATGAGCGGCTCATTTTCAGAGCCATCATAGTTAGGACCAAAGTCTACGGTCTCTTTTTCGATATCCGCTAGTAGCTCATGAGCGATTTTTGCCATACGAATTTCCGTATATCGCATTGCAGCAGCGTTATCACCATCCACAGAACCAAAGTTACCCTGCCCATCGACTAACATATAGCGTAGTGAGAAATCTTGCGCCATCCGTACAATCGTGTCATAGACAGCTGTATCACCATGCGGGTGATATTTACCAATCACATCACCAACAATACGTGCTGATTTTTTATACGGCTTGTTGTAATCGTTACCCAACTCATGCATGGCATACAATACCCGTCGATGTACAGGCTTAAGCCCATCGCGCACATCTGGCAACGCCCTACCCACAATTACGCTCATTGCATAATCAAGGTAAGATCGACGCATTTCATCTTCAAGGCTTATTGGCAGGGTTTCTTTTGCGAATTGATCCATGATTTATTCCGTAGTTGTTCCGTTATTTATATAAGATAGTCACTTTTTTATAAGCGCATTTTTATAAGATATTTAATCACCAAATTTTAGCATGTTTACGTTACGAGGGCAGTCTTTTAAGTAATTATTCACCTAACAAAACGGGGCTTAAAGCCCCGTTTTGTGATAGCGCTGCCAATTAAGAAGTTAATAACGCAAGATCCGCCTTTAAATCATCTTCATGCTCCAATCCTACAGCAATTCGAATTAAACTATCTTTAATACCAGACGCTTCTCTTGCTTCCCGGGTAACACGACTATGTGTCGTTGTTGCAGGGTGTGTAATGGTACTTTTGGCATCGCCTAGATTCGCAGTAATGGATATCATCTCTGTTGCATCAATCACTGCCCAAGCTGCTTGTTGTTCAGTTTGCCCCTTTTTAGGCTTCACTTCAAAACTCACAATACCGCCGCCATTTGTTTGCTGATGCATAGCAAGCGCGTGCTGAGGGTGTGATTGAAGTCCAGGATAAAATACGCGAGCGACTTGCGGCTGAACTTCTAACCAAGCCGCCAAATTCATCGCTTTACGTGCATGCGCTTCCATTCGAATAGGTAAAGTTTCCAATCCTTTTAAAAAGACCCAAGCATTAAATGCGCTCATGGTGACTCCTGCTGTACGTAAGAACCCATAAACTGGCTCCATTAATACCGCTGAGCCAAGTACCGCACCACCTAAACAACGTCCTTGCCCGTCAATATATTTGGTTGCTGAATGAATAATAATATCAGCACCCAATGCCAATGGTCGCTGGATTGCTGGCGTACAAAAACAATTATCGACGACTAAATACGCACCCGCTTGGTGTGCAATATTGGCTAGCAGTTGAATATCACAAACCTCTGTTAATGGATTTGATGGTGTCTCAGCAAAAAACAATTTGGTTTTGGGGGTAATTGCAGCTTGCCATGCTGCTGGATCAGTTAATGACACCAAGGTCACTTCTAACCCCCAACGTTTTAAGATATTAGTGAACAATTGTACCGATGTGCCAAAAATGCTTTGTGATGCAATCACATGATCGCCCGTTGAACATAAGCCCATGACGCAGGCTAGAATCGCCGACATACCACTAGCGGTTGCCACACATTGCTCTGCACCCTCCATTGCAGCAAGCTTATCTTGAAAAGCTGTCACTGTAGGGTTGGTAAAGCGAGAGTAAATATTGCCTTGCTCTTCTCCGCTAAATCGAGCAGCGGCCTGGGCGGCAGTTTCAAATCTAAAACTAGAGTTCAAAAATATAGCTTCTGAATTCTCGCCCAAGGCAGTTGGTGCATTACCAGCTCTTACACTGATTGTATCTGGATGGTATTTTTTACTCATTTGCTTCTCTTTGTTATCGTTTAATCGTCATTATTGTTAATCATCATGACCTACGCTATGCATTAAAAAACCCGCATTAGCATGTTGCCTAAAGCGGGTTTTTTGTCTCGCTTTAGCAGAATTTATATCGCGCTCGCAAGCTGAGTTAGGCTTTGTTTAATGTTGGCCACTCAAATCAGCGCACTTTTATTTAACGCTCAAATCTGGGGAATGTCAAGCCCCATGCCCCACCAGCTCATCCTCTTCAGTCCCAACCAAATTCAAATCCATTTGTGTTGTTGAGTTAGGCGGTCTCACTGTTTGAGTTAAATCACCGCGCAAGGTTTCGATACGGTTTAAATAAACCGCATCAATATCACCTGTTACGTAGTGCCCATCAAAACAACTAGAGTCGAAGTCTTTAATATTCGGATTTAATGCAAGTATATTATCTTCTAACGCTTTCAAATCTTGATAAATCAAAGCATCAGCACCAATCTCTTCACATATTTGTTGATCGGTGCGATCTGTTGCTAACAATTCATCTCGACTTGGCATATCAATGCCATATACATTAGGAAAGCGCACTGGTGGCGCAGCAGAAGCAAAATATACTTTTCGAGCGCCTGCATCACGCGCCATTTGTACAATTTGTTTTGATGTTGTACCTCTCACGATAGAGTCATCAATCAGTAATACATTTTTACCTTCAAACTCGACTTTAATCGGGTTTAATTTCTGACGCACCGACTTTTTACGCAATGCCTGACCAGGCATAATAAAAGTTCTTCCAATATAGCGGTTTTTGATAAACCCTTCTCTGTACTCCAAACCTAGTGCAATCCCTACTTGCAGCGCACTTGGGCGGCTGGTATCAGGAATCGGAATGACGACGTCAATATCTAAGTGCCCCCATTCCCGTTTTATTTTCTCTGCAAGACTTGCCCCCATATCGAGGCGTGTTTGATATACAGAAACACCATCAATCAAAGAGTCAGGTCTAGCTAAATAAACATATTCAAAAATACATGGCGTTAGTTGTGGGTTTTCGGCACATTGCTTACTAAACAAATTACCTTCCATATCAATGAATATTGCCTCACCAGGCTCAACATCTCGCATCAAGGTAAATCCAAGCACATCTAGTGCAACACTTTCAGAGGCAACAATGTATTCTGTGCCTTTTTCTGTTTCCATTTTTCCAATCACCAATGGTCGAATACCATGCGTGTCACGGAAAGCAAGCAAACCAAAATCAGCAATCATCGCGACAACCGCATAAGCGCCTTTACAGCGACGATGTACATTTGTAACAGCATCAAAAACCATATCGTTATTGAGCACGGCGCTTTTAGACGTCTTTTCAATTTCGTGCGCCAATACATTCAGCAGCACTTCAGAATCTGATGTTGTATTAATATGTCGTAAATCTTGCTTGAAAATTTCTGATTTAAGTTGCTCAGAGTTAGTAAGGTTGCCGTTATGGCCTAGCACAATACCAAATGGAGAGTTAACATAAAAAGGTTGTGCTTCGGCGGCGCTAGAGGAGCCTGCTGTTGGATAGCGCACATGTGCAATACCGGCGTTGCCAATCAAGCTTCTCATGTGTCTGGTTTGAAATACATCTTTTACCAAGCCATTACTTTTATGCATAAAAAAAGTATTGCCATCACAAGTCACAATACCAGCAGCATCTTGGCCTCGATGCTGCAATACCAATAAACCGTCATACAACAGTTGATTGACTGGATTTTTCCCTACAACCCCTATAATTCCACACATATGATGGCATCATCCTTAAAAACTAAACTATTTAATCAAAAAATTAATCATATTTAACATGCTTGCTCACACTCTCTGGCAACCACGGCAACGCTGATTTCACTACCATTTCAAGTGGATCACTCAAGAGTGCATCAGTCCACATTTGTTCTTTTGGTAAATTGGTTAGCCCCGCTAAAAAAACCAACATACTAGCGATTATCAAGCCTTTTGCAAATCCAAAAAGCACACCAAAAAATCGATTTAACCACCCCAAACCTATTTTACTCACCATACTAGAAATTACCATCGCTAGTAAGCCAATAAGAAACAATATTGCAATTAATAAAATCAAAAAAGCAATGAGTGTTTTTAATGCTTCTGTCGGAATCGCCTCGGGAAGAAAAGCCGCCAGCATTGCTGAATAAGTTTTTGCAACATAAAAAGCAACAATCCATCCCACAATCGCCAACATCTCTTTGACTGCACCGCGTATCATGCTGACCACTACACATAGAACAACAATCGTTATTACAATGTAATCGAAACTGGTCAAACAATAGTTTCCTTATTTTTGACTAACGACCATGCCAGTTAATCCAGCATCTTTAATATTCTCAAGTGCAATAATCGCATCATTCTTACCGACAAATGTCGTTGTACGCAATCGCGTTTTTTCGCCTGTTGCAGTCGTTAGTTTTTCAATCACAGATTGATAGCCTAGCTCATCTAATTTCAATTGAAGTTTTTTAACATTTTGTGGGTCAGAAAAAACACCTATTTGCACATAAAATTGATTAGACACATTTTCTGTAGGGTTTTTTTCTGCGGTTTTGAGCGGTGTTGCTGTGATTTGTGCTATTGGTTCATCAACTGTTTTTGTTGTTTCATTAGGTTGATTAATCTTCACTTCATTTTCGGAGTTAACAACTTTTTCAGGTATGTCAATCGGATCAGGCTTTTCTGACGCAATGAGTGTGTCAGCAGGTGTCATATCGCTTACATCAGCAAGCTCAGTATCAGGAAGCCTATCATTTGCAATAACAATCGCAATCTCTTGCGGTGCATGTGCTGCAGTACGATCTTCTAACAATATTGGTAGCAAAGTAATCATCAGTAATACCAATGCAATTGCACCAACTAAACGGCGTCGAGCACGTTTTTTAAAAATCAACTCTAGATCCGATTGATCGCCTTGCATTTATACCCCTTGAATATTTAAAGCATCAATGGCATCGGCTACCGTGTAGAACGATCCAAACACAATTATTCTATCATTTTTATCAGCTTCTATACAGGCAGCATCCAAAGCTTCAGCGACACTATGAAATACCTTTGTGAGACCATTGTTAGCCTGTGGCTGCAAGTACTTCGTGAGATCTTGTGCCGTTGCACCACGCGCATTATGGCTATCAGCTAGATACCACATGGAAATATAAGGTAAAAGCGCATTAACCACCTGTTCGATGTCCTTGTCTGCAAGCATGGCAAAAACGCCCAATGTTCGTCCTTTATCACTATTATTCTTAAGATTATTCGCTAAGGATAATGCCGCTTGGGGATTATGTGCAACATCTAGAATGATATCAGGATTTTGACTGACCTGATAAAAACGTCCCAGCAAAGTGACTGTTTTAAGGGTCTCATCAATCGCCTCCATTTTTACTGGGAGCTCTTGGTTTAATTGTTCTACCGCACAAATGGCGCATGCCGCATTATTTAACTGAAAATCCCCTTGCAATGCGAGTGGCGACATCAACAAACTAGTGTCTGCCGTTTCATATTGCCAACCATTTGGCAATGCTTTAACAAAAAAATCACGATTAATCAAATGCAGATTTGCGCCAATGGTATTAGCATGATGAATGACTGTCTGTGGCGGGTTAACATCTCCACAAATAGCGATCTTATTTGGTCGGTATACTCCTGCTTTTTCTCTACCTATTTTTTCTCTAGTATCGCCTAAATACTCCAAATGATCTAAATCGACGCAAGTAATAATAGCGCAGCTTGGTTCAAACACATTTACTGCGTCCAAGCGCCCACCCATACCAACCTCTAGAATAGCAACATCCAAATTAGACTGCTCAAAATGCCACATTGCAGCTAGTGTGCCCATTTCAAAATAAGTCAGCACCACATCGCCTCTCGCACGCTCAACAGCAGAAAAAGCAACACACAGCTCATCATCAGACACTTCTTGATGATTCACTCGAACGCGCTCGTTATAACGCTTTAAATGCGGAGAAGTATAAGCACCAACACGATAACCGGCGGCAACATAGAGATGCTCTAGCATAGCGCAAGTGGATCCTTTGCCGTTCGTTCCTGCAATGCTAATAATAGGAAATGCTGGTGATAGTCCTAACCGAGAAGCGACATCAGCTACCCGCTCCAAGCCCATCGCAATTGATTTAGGATGCAGCGCTTCAATGTAAGTCAACCACTGTGTAAGTGATTGTGGTTGAGCAGGTAAATCATTCACAAGTGTAGTCGCCAAACAAATAAAACATTAAACAGCGTGCATTAAATTAGATAGCAAATTATGTAATTTCTCTCGCATTTCACGTCGATCAATAATCAGATCAATTGCACCATGCTCTAATAAAAATTCAGCACGCTGAAAACCATCAGGTAAAGTCTCTCTTACGGTCTGCTCAATCACACGCGGTCCAGCAAACCCAATTAATGCGTTCGGCTCGGCAATAATAATATCGCCCAACATAGCAAAACTGGCAGACACGCCGCCCATGGTTGGGTCAGTCAAAATTGAAATAAATGGCAATCCAGCCTCAGAGAGTTTGGTTAAGGCTGCACTTGTTTTTGCCATTTGCATCAATGACAACAAGCCCTCTTGCATGCGCGCACCACCGCTGGCAGCGATACAAATAAAAGGGGTTTTGTTTTCAATTGCAGTATTGACACCGCGCACAAATCGCTCACCAACTACCGAACCCATTGAGCCGCCCATAAACTTAAATTCAAACGCAGCGACAACAACTGGCATTTCTAGAATTTCGCCGCGCATTACAATTAAAGCATCCATTTCTTTAACTGATTTTTGCGCCTCTTTCATACGCTCAGTATATTTTTTACTATCTTGAAATTTTAAAGAATCAATGGGCGCAACATTGGCACCAACCTCTTCTTGCCCACTTTTATCCAATAAGAAACCAATCCTGGCTCTGGCAGAAATGCGATTATGATGATCACATTGTGGGCAAACTTCTGCATTCCCTTCCAAATCCGTTTTATATAATACGGACTGACAAGCATCACACTTGCTCCATAATCCCTCGGGCATACTGCGCTTTTGCACATTACCCACTACATGTTGAATCTTTTGTGGAATTTTATCTAGCCAACTCATTGCTCACCCCAATATTTATCTAATCGATTGCTACGCGCAATTCTTGTATTAATGTACTGATATTTGCAAGCAAAGTTTCTTCGCTTGATTGCTCTATCGTTAATACTGTGCGGCTCCCAACAACAACGGCATCGGCAAAAGCAGCTACAGATTTTGCTGTTGCTGCATCTTTAACTCCAAAACCAACACCAACAGGTAGGTTAGTTTGTTTTCGAATATTAGCAACACGCGCTCTGACTTCCTCAACATCCAAATTAGCTGCACCAGTCACACCTTTTAGCGATACATAGTATAAAAAACCTGTTGCTTGCTTCACCACTAAATCAATTCGTTTTTCTTCTGTTGTAGGCGAAAGTAAAAAAATACTATCAATATCGTATTGATTGAGTTCAGCGATAAAGCCGTCACACTCTTCAGGTGGATAATCGACTGTTAACACACCATCAACACCAGACGCTTTAGCACTTTCTGCAAAAACAGCAGTACCCATTGCTTCGATTGGATTAGCATAACCCATTAAAACAACCGGCGTGCGGTCATCTGTCTGGCGAAATTCTTTTACTAACGCCAATACTGTACGCAAACCAACTTTGTGTACCAATGCTCTTTCGCTTGCTCGCTGAATGACTGGTCCATCTGCCATTGGATCAGAAAAAGGCACACCCAGCTCTATAATATCGGCACCAGATGCAACCATGGCATGCATTAATTCAACGGTGAATTTTGGATGCGGATCGCCTGCAGTGATATAAGGAATGAGTGCTTTTTTATTGTTTGCTTTTAATGCAGCAAACGTAGATTGTATTCTTGACATAAATGGGTTGTGATATTTCTTTAAAGAGTGATATTTGCGAGCTGTGCTACCGTAT
This sequence comes from Methylophilaceae bacterium, assembly GCA_965655675.1. Taxonomy (GTDB): domain Bacteria; phylum Pseudomonadota; class Gammaproteobacteria; order Burkholderiales; family Methylophilaceae. Next base: position 40,579 of record CBFHHI010000005.1, read on the forward strand.
TAATATCTTTGTCGCCTCGGCCAGAAAGATTGATTAAGATAATCTCATCTTTACGCATTGTTTTAGCCATTTTTTCTGCATGCGCCAGTGCATGGCTAGATTCTAATGCAGGAATAATGCCTTCTGTGCGGCATAAACTATGAAATGCGGTCATCGCCTCATCATCGGTAATGCCAACATATTCCGCACGCTTAATATCTTTCAACCAAGCGTGCTCAGGACCGACTCCTGGATAATCTAAACCAGCAGAAATGGAATGTGTTTCAACAATGTTGCCATCTTGATCTTGCATTAAGTAAGTTCTGTTTCCATGCAATACGCCAACAGCACTATTCGTACTCAATGGCGCCGCATGCCTTCCAGTTTCCAATCCGTCTCCTGCTGCTTCAACACCAATTAAACGCACATTTGGCACATCAATATAGGGGTAAAAAATACCCATCGCATTTGAACCGCCACCTACACATGCAACAACCGCATCAGGCTGACGTCCTACCATATCTTGCATTTGTTGTTTTGCTTCAATACCAATCACTGCTTGAAAATCACGGACCATCATCGGATAAGGATGCGGCCCAGCTACAGTACCGATAATATAAAACGTATCTGAAATATTAGTGACCCAATCACGCATGGCTTCATTTAAAGCGTCTTTTAGTGTTTTAGAGCCACTTTCAACTGGCACCACGGTCGCACCTAGCAGCTTCATTCTGAATACATTGGGCGCTTGACGTTTAACATCCTCACTACCCATGTACACCACGCACTTTAGTCCTAATCGCGCTGCAATCGTTGCCGTTGCCACTCCATGCTGGCCCGCACCTGTTTCAGCAATCACTCTAGGCTTACCCATGCGCTTAGCCAATAGCGCTTGACCGATGGTGTTATTCACTTTGTGTGCACCTGTATGATTCAAGTCCTCACGTTTTAAATAGATTTGCGCACCACCCACTTTATCAGACCACCGTTTTGCATGGTAAATCGGACTTGGTCGTCCAACGAAATGCTTCAAATCATATGCATATTCGGCTAAAAACGTAGGGTCATGACGGTATTTTTCATACATGATCCGTAGCTCATCTAGTGCTTCAACCAATGTCTCTGCAACAAAAGAGCCACCAAATTGACCAAAATGACCTCTTTCGTCTGGCATATCGTATAACTGCATAACTTACCCTTTACCTGTGGCGCACATTAATGACACCAAATTAATCATTTTCATAAATTGTGTTGAATCATTTTAAACATTAATCGCCGCCATAAATGCGGCCATCTTTTGTGTATCTTTGATACCTTTCGTTTGCTCAACACCGCCACTTACATCAACGGCAAACGGCTGAACATGCTGTATCGCTTGCTTTACGTTCTCTGGTGTTAAGCCGCCAGCTAAAATAATAGGTTTAGGCAATTGTTTTGGAATTAAATTCCAATCAAATACCAAACCAGTACCGCCAACAGCAACATCAGAATATGCATCTAAGAGCAAAGCTTTAGCATTTGCATAATCTTGTGCATATTGTATCAAATTTGTGTCAGATTTAACGCGAATTGCCTTTAAATAAGGTAATCCATATTGTGTGCACTCAGACTCAAGCTCATCTCCATGAAATTGGAGTAAGTCTATCCGCACATTTGACAACACCTCATTGACCTCTTGTTGACTGGGATTAACGAATAAAGCAACGACACTGACAAAAGGCGGTAGCGCCGCACTAATCAAGGCAGCTTGAGCAACGCTTACACAGCGCGGGCTAGGCGCATAAAAAACCAAACCAATAGCGTCCGCTCCCGCTCGAACTGCAGACAATGCATCTTCTACCCGAGTAATACCACAAATTTTTGTTCGCGTTCGCATAAACCTTGCCACTTAGTTAATTGATAAAGATGTAAGCCTATCGCAAAGCTGTCTTATTGTCACAATTTGATAGCAATCATCTAAGACTAAATGACTGTAATAGGTCGCTCATTACAAGGTAACTGCCAGTGTTCATCGTAAGTAACTCCAGTTAAATATAAACCATTAGCTGAAAATGTTGGTGGAGAAATCGTTCTGTCTTGCTGCAATAGTAAGTCTTGAATGAGTGCTGGGGGATTTTTCCCATTACCCACATAAATCAAGGCTCCTAGCATATTGCGTACTTGATGTTGCAAAAAAGCGTTTGCTACAAACTTAAAAATAAATTTTTCTTCAAATTGGGCTACACTTGCTTCGTATATCTCTCTCACAGGCGTCTTTGCTTGACACTCACTCGCTCTAAAAGCACTAAAATCATGCTCCCCAATCAAATACTGAATCCCTTCTTGCATTGCCTTCAAGTTAAGTGGTAGATGATACCAACCTGCTTTAGTGGCCAAAATAGCGGGGGCAACTGAATGATTAACCAATAGATATTGATAACTGCGACGCTGTGCTGAAAATCTTGCATGAAAATCATCCATAACCGTTTTCGACCAAATCACTCGCACTGTCCCTGGCAATAACGCATTAACACCGCGCAACCATGCATGCTCAGGTCGATTTGCTGTCGTATCAAAGTGTACGACTTGCATCAGCGCATGAACGCCAGCATCGGTTCTACCAGCAGCGTGCAACCGTATTGGATGCTGTGCAATGGCACAAATAGCAGTTTCTAAAACATCTTGCACGCCACATCTATTGGGTTGGCTTTGCCAACCACAGTAGCTTGCGCCATCGTACTCTATGCCCAATACAATTCGCATTTATAAACCTAAATAAACTGTAATGACAAATAATAAAGACATTACTATAAGTACAAGATAGTCCTCAGTCGCTTGCGGCGGGTTTTCTAATTCAATCACCGAATCAATATCTTGCATCTCAGTAACTTCGCGCGTCAAATACTGGAAAATGTCACCTCTTAATGTCAGCTGGTTAGTGTTAGGTTGCTGCAATTCTACATAATGCAATGTTAACCAAAGTCTTGCGGCGAAACGCTGTAAATCGAGGCCACAGTATGCCAATGGCTGTATTAGAAAATAAATACCAGAAATGAATTGCTGTTTGGTATTTTGCATCAACATTAGCGATAGTAGTGCCAGTAAAGTTGCAATCCTAAGCACCTGTTCTAAACCCATTAATAATCCCTCATACGTTGGTTTAAAAACAATCGACGAAACAATAATATGTTCCCCGGGTGTGTTGAGTGCAAAAATACCAAACATCACCAAATAAAACCATTTCAAACGATAACTCAAACGAAAGTAATGTCGATTATTCGCATACATCAATAAGGCAAATAAAAATGGTACCAGCAGCAATATAGTAGTCAGCTGCCAATGATTAATCAGTAATGCAAAAATAAAAAAACTAATTAATTGTGTTTTGGTATTCACTTTACACACACCATGCTCCCACTATTAGTTTTTATCATGTAAACGCATATAAAAAGCCGAGCAAAAGCCCGGCTTTAAGAAACAACAATGATTAAGCTAAAGAGGCTAGCATTTGGTCTGCGCGTTTACGCTGGCTAATATTACCTTCTTTTAACACCTCTTCTAACAACTCTCTAGCACCATCTTTGTCTTCCATATCAATATAAGCCGCGACCAATTCTAATTTTGTCTCAACTTCTTCTTGCGCTGGCGTCATCACCTCCTCAGCAACAGCTTCCTCTTCGACCTGTGGCGCAGTATCATCAACAAAAGAGATCTCATCATCCATTTCTAAGGAAATGTCAGACACATCCAACACATTAGCCTGTGACGTATCAACTTCGTTTTGATTATCCTCATCCACACCGAGGTCAAACGCTATGACACTATCATCACTATCTTTTTGCAGTCCTAACGTGCTTGCATCAGCGCTTAAGATGTCTGTTTGATCAAGTTTGGACGTGGCAGCAACATCTGCATTTCCCTCTCCCGCATCCTTTAAACTCATCGTTTCTACATCATCGTTAAGTGTGTTTTCTATCGTCGGAAAATCTAAGCTAGGTATATTGCTAATCGCTTTTGTTATTTCTTGATCGTCCACTTCTGTCGCACTTAAGTCAAATGATAAAGGTTGCTCATGCTCATCAAAATTCGCATCTTTCTGGGTTGCCAATTCCGATATCGTATTGTCTATGCCTGCAACCACAGCATTATCAGTACTAACATGATCTGAAACTGAAAAATCTAAATCGACTTCTGCCGCTAATGGTGAGTCAGAGAAGTCTGAAACATCAAGTGGTTCATCTGATGACACATCTAAGGGCGGTGATTTTTCAGCGAAATCTAATGTATCAGCGTTTGTTTCCACTGCATTAGAGGTCATCACATCGGGTTCAGATGGCTGATTAACCTCAGCCTTTTTTCCTTGATAAAGTGGATTGCCAGGCTCTAATTGAGCACCCATCTGCATCACTTTTGTCCATGTTGGATTATCGCCACCTAAATTTGCGTACAGCTCACTAGCAAGTGTTTCAAATGGAATCGTATTTTTATTAGAAGCATACATTTCCAACAGTTTCAGGTGTAGCTCATAGCGTTGTGGCTGTTTTGATATCGCATCTTTTAGAATTTCTTCTGCTTGTATATCACGACCATATGCCATGTAAACTTCTGCTTCAGCAATTGGATCAACATCATTGGTATCAATAAGACCATTGCTGGCACTATGCGAGAAATCAGTTAAAAATGAAGTATCGCTTGTGGAAAGGGTTCCTGTGGGCGTGCCGCCAATAATGGTACTGGCTTTTAAACTACCTGATGTCATGATGCCTTGCTCAAAATCATCCAGTTTTTTACTCCGCTTATTCCTAAAGTACAACCAGACAGCAACTAAGAGAGCAAACAATACTAACAAAGCTGCTATCAGCGTTTGATTTAATTTAGCTAGCTTTTCTAAACCACTTTCAACCAAGCTAGAGAAGAAGTTAGGTTGCTTTTCAACAGAAGGCTCAGCACTTGGCGGAATCACTGCTACTGGCTTTTCTGGAGTATCTAGCTTCTGCTCGCTATCTGCGTCTGATGTGTTCGATATAGCGGCCTCAGCCTGCTCACCTTCAGCATGATTAATAGCTTCTTCATCTATCGCTTGCTCTTGCGCGTTTAACATTGCATTATTTTTAAGCGCCAACAGTTTTTGCATGTCTTCAATTTGTTTTTCTAGTGCAGCAGTTCTCTCTTCTGCTTCTTTGAGTCCTTTTTCACGTGCTGTTATTTCTTCTTGAAGCGCCGTTATTTTAGCGTTTGTATTCGACTCTGATTGATTGATATCAGCTGTCGATAATTTGACAACACCTTTGGTTGCACTCTCAAAACCAGACTGCTCTTCAGTAGCAGATTTAATTTTGCCACTGGTCGATTGCGCACTTTCAGCATCAATATCTGACGCTTTTTGCAAAACAACCTCGGCTAATTTGTTGCGATAATCATTCCAATCTCTTGTTTGTAGCTTTATTTCTTGATTTGCATGTTGGCTTGTGATTGTGCTGAGCGTCTCTTGAGAAGGTGCTTGTAAAATTTTACCGACTTTGAGTCGATTCATATTTTTACCATCAAAGGCATCAGGGTTTGCTTCAAAAAGCGCCACCAAGACTTGCTCTAAACTCACACCTGACTGTTGCATACTACGTGCAACCTTATAGAGCGTATCTCCTTTTTTCGTTAAATGCTCTTGAGTTGCTGGAGCAAATGTCGATGGTTGAGAGCTATCATGACGGTCGGATACCGCAACAGCGTCTTTATCAACGCGATTGCTTGTTGGTACCTGTATTTGACTCGCCTTGGACTCATAACCTGGAGGATCTAGCAGGATAGTATATTGTCTAGTAACACGCCCATTGCTCCATTCAGCCACGACGAGCAAGTCCAAAAAAGGATCTATGATTGGGTTAAAAGAAGTAACTACCAACGTATTGTTGCCAGCATTTTTGATAATACGCAGTTTAATTTCATTATGGATAGGCAGTCTTGCCAAACCTTGTTCAGCATAAGCCTGTTCTGTGTCGATCTTTGCTTTTAATGTTGCAAGCTCATCAGAAGTAACAGATAAAAGCTCAATGCTTGCCTGCAAAGGCTCTCCAAGCGAGGACGTGACGTTAACAGATCCAAGCCCAGCCGCTAGTGCGGATAAAGGTTGCCCCATTAAAAACAAAATAATTGCCAATTTCTTTATTGTTGAGAAATACACTATTTCACCTTAAAATTCAGACGCTTAAATCATTAAGATTATGGGCATTTGTAAACAGAAACAAGCTAACACCAATTACTTGGAGATGCAAGCTCATCGCGGTTGCTTTTTATATCAGCGGAGTTATTAATGAAGATTGTTTCTTTCTCCACCAACACATAATTATTGGGCATGCACCAATATACGCAACATACGCCTCAATGGCTCTGCAGCACCCCATAATAACTGATCTCCTACACTAAATGCTGACAAATACGTGTCACCCATTGCCAATTTCCGCAAGCGGCCAACTGGCGTGGTCAATTGACCAGTAACAGCTGCGGGCGATAGTGCTTTCACAGTTGCTTCTCGATGATTGGGAACTACTTGTGTCCAATCATTGGCTTCGGTCAGCATTTGCTCTATTTCATCTAACGGCACATTTTGCTTCAACTTAATAGTGAACGCTTGTGAGTGACAGCGCATTGCGCCTACACGCACACACAGACCATCAATTGGAATTGGATTGTCAAAACGACCAATGATTTTATTCGTTTCAACGCCACCTTTCCACTCTTCTTTACTTTGTCCATTTGCCACTTCTTTGTCAATCCAAGGAATTAAACTACCGGCTAGCGGAACACCAAAGTGATCTGTTGGCATGCGATCAGATTGAATGGTTTCAGCCACAAGTTTATCAATCTCTAGTATAGCTGATGCTGGATTAGCCAATAAGCCTTGAACAGAGGCATGAACAGTACCCATTTGTGCAATTAACTCACGCATATTTTGCGCACCTGCTCCAGAAGCAGCTTGATAAGTCATAGAAGTTGCCCACTCAATCAAATCGGCTTTGAACAGACCATGCAATGACATCAACATGAGTGAAACAGTACAGTTTCCACCAATCCAGTTTTTACCACCAGCATGTAATGCCTCTTTAATCACATGCATATTGACTGGGTCTAGCACGATCACAGCATCTTTTTCCATACGCAATGTAGATGCCGCATCAATCCAATGGCCATCCCAGCCATCCGCTCTAAGCTTAGGATAAATATCGGTAGTGTAATCACCACCTTGGCAGGATACAATCACATCCATGGCTTTTAATTCTGCAATATTGTTTGCATCTTTCAAGGCAGGCGAGTTTTTGCCTACTTCTGGCGCATCTGCACCTGTTTGTGAAGTGGTGAAAAATTGTGGTTCTATGTCCGCAAAATCATTTTCTTGGATCATGCGTTGCATCAGCACAGAGCCTACCATGCCGCGCCAACCAACAAACCCTACTTTCAACATACTTTATCCAATTCTTTTAACCTAACTTTGTGTAAATGGGGATTTAATCAACTTATTTTGTTGATTTTTGAACCGCTTCACCAGCTTTTTCCAAATCTTTACCTAAGCCATTAACGGTATTACAAGCTGCTATTAGGCTCACTAAACAAATAACAGCAAATAAACGAAAAATCATCATGCCTCCGTTAATCTCTAAAGTTACCAAATTTAAGTGGGAAATCTGTAATACTTTTTTTCACTAAAGCAATTGCATCTTGCAAAATATCACGCTTAGCGCCATTCACACGCACTGCATCACCTTGAATACTCGCCTGCACTTTCATACCGCTATCTTTAATGGCTTTGACAATTCTTTTAGATAAGTCACTATCAATCCCGTCTCTTACAACCAATTCTTGCTTTGACTTACTGCCAGAAATTGTTTGCACGTCTTTATGCTCCAAACGCTTTGATGAGTCGGGTTCTTTCTTTTCCATCGCCGGCAATAAAATATCTTTAATCTGATTCAGCTGAAACTCGTTATCTCCAAACAATGTAATGACAGAATCTTTATCATTAAACTCAACTTTGGCTGATGTGCCTTTAAAGTCATAACGATTGGTGATTTGTTTTGCAGCAGTATCAATAGCGTTACTGAGTGCAACCTTATCGACCTCTGATGTAATATCAAATGAAGGCATACGTTCTCCTTTAAATTATTTCTATTTTGCGCTGACTAAGCAAATGATAACCCTATAAGCAGTGAGTCATTAATACTACTCATAGTGGCAGACGTAGTCCAACGTTTCAACTGTCTCTATATCAAAACTGGTGTTGCCACCAATCGCAAACTTATCGCCTGCCTGATACGTTTTCCAATCCTCTTGTCCTGCCAAGCGAACTTTGCAGACACCAGAATTAATTTCCATTAACTCTGGAGATTCTGTTTTAAAAGTTAATGTGCTAGGGAAAATCACACCTAAAGTATTACGCGTGCCGTTTGGAAACAGCACGGTATGACTCACACATTTACCATCAAAGTAAATATTAGCTTTCTTTTTAACACTTACGTTATCAAACTGAGCCATGTCAAATCTCCTAAACTTGTATAAATATTATTATCGCAGAAAAGCAACTAGCAGTAACGGTAATGTCCTGCTTGTTGCTTTTAAAGTCAATGACAAAGCTACATCGCTGCGACTATTTGATCACCCATTTCAGAGCAACTGACTTTTTTCATACCTTCTTCGTAAATATCACCAGTGCGATAACCTGCTGCCAATACCTTTTTCACTGAATTTTCAATACGAACAGCCGCCAATTCATTATCGAAGCTATAACGCAGCATCATGGCGACAGAGAGAATTGTTGCGATAGGATTAGCTAGATTTTTACCTGCAATATCAGGTGCAGAGCCATGCGAAGGCTCATACAATCCTTGCTTACTTGCATTCAGCGAAGCAGAAGCTAGCATGCCAATTGAGCCAGTCAACATGGATGCTTCATCAGATAAAATATCACCAAA